>NZ_JHXW01000010.1 GCF_000622245.1 Fusobacterium perfoetens ATCC 29250
TAGCTATCGTTTCCAATAGTTGTCCCAGACTACAAGGCAAGTTCTTTACGTGTTACTCACCCGTCCGCCACCTTACTATCACCGAAGTGAATTCAAGTAGACTTGCATGTGTTAAGCATTCTGTCAGCGTTCATCCTGAGCCAGGATCAAACTCTTCATTAAAACTTTATATTTATTGACTAGGTCAATTATTAACACTTACCGTTATTAAACACCAAAATATGGTTGTTTGCTTGTCATATATCTCTATTCTGTTGTTAATGTCCTTAGTTCCGTATCTCACGGACAAGATTAATTATACCTTAGAAATTAAAATATGTCAACATATTTTTTAAATATTTTTATATTTTTTAAATTTTCCTTTATTTTCAAGCACTTCTTCTTTAATAATTAAATTTCCTTCATCTAATATTTCTTCATTTACTAATATTTTATAGTAACCTACTCTATCTTTTTCTTCTAAAGGTAAATCAATTGGATAATATTCTATTAAAAATTTTACTGTACTTTCTTTTTTTATTATTTTAGAAAAATCTTTTTCTGGATAAATATCTATATTTTTTTTATTACCATTTTTTATTTCAATATTATCTAAAACTATATCTTTATTTAAAAATATTTGATTTTTATATTTATCAAAAAATTTTGTTATATCTTTTAATATTTTATAATCACGTTCTTTTTCATTTTTCCCCCCAAGAACAACATATATTATATTCATTCCATCTTTTTTAGAAAGAACACTCATATTATATCCAGCTTGAGAATGATGCCCTGTTTTTAAACCATATATTCCTTGTTGTCCAAGAATATTATTTCTATTTTTTAATTTTTGTTTTCCATTATAAATAGTTACTTCTTTTTTGGAAGATAAATTTATTAATGATTCATATTCTAATGCTTTTAAAGATAATTTATAAATTCCTAAAGTACTTCCTATATCCATAGGTTTTCCTGTCATTGATGTTGGTAATCCTGTTGGAGTAAAAAATTTTACTTCATTTTCGATTCCAAGTTCTATGCTCTTATTTTTCATTCTCTTTATAAAAGTATCAACATTTCCTTTCCCTATATATTTTGCTAAAGCATAAGCCGCATTATTTGCTGAATGTATAGCAGTAGCTTTTATTAAATCTTCCACTGTAATTCTTTGTCCTTCATACATCCAAACCTTACTTCCATTTATTTTTAATATTTCATTATCTATTACAACTTTATCTTTTAAACTAATTTCTTTATTTTTTATAGCATCATAAGTTACAAGTAAAGTCATTATTTTAGTAACAGAAGCTAAAGGATATAATTGTTTTTCATTCTCCTTTATATAAATATTTCCTACTTGATCACCTAACAAATAACTTCTATAATTTTTTGTATTATTTTCATTAGAATATATAAAATTAAATATTATTAAAAAACATATTATTATTTTTTTCAAAGAATTTGCTCCTTATTTTTTTCTAAAATTATATCATCTTTTCATAATAAAAAAAAGAGAGAAATTATTTTCACTTCATAATAATTCTCTCTTTAATTATACTATTTTTGTTTTTTAGAAAGATAATCTTCAATAGCAGCTTTTATAGCTTCTTCAGCTAGTACTGAACAATGCATTTTTGCTGGTGGTAATCCTCCTAATTCTTCTACTACTGCTTTATTTGTTAATTTCAAAGCCTCTTCTATTGATTTTCCTAATACCATTTCAGTTGATACTGAAGACGAAGCTATTGCAGAAGCACATCCAAACGTTCTAAATTTTACATCTGTTATTATATCATTTTCTATTCTTAAAAATATCTCCATTATATCTCCACAAGATGGATTTCCTATTTTACCATATCCATCTGGATTTTCCATTACTCCTACATGTTTAGGATTCATAAAATGTTCCATTACTTTTTCTGTATATTGCATAATTCTCTCCTTATTTTCTATTTATATATTCATTCCATAGAGGTGATAAAGTTCTTAACTTTTCTATTGTTTCTATAACAACATTTAAAGTATAGTCAATCTCCTCTTTAGTATTATATTTCCCTAAACTAAATCTAATTGTTCCATGGGCAAATTCTTCTGGAATTCCCATAGCTAAAAGTACATGTGAAGCTTGTAAATCATTTGATGAACAAGCTGAACCAGAACTTACTGCAATTCCTTTCATACTAAGATGTAAAAGTATAGATTCTCCTTCTACATATTTAAATGTTACACTAGATGTTCCAGATAATCTTTTAGTATTTTTTGAATTTATTACAATTTCTGGTAATTTTTTTAATAATTCTTCTTCAAAATAATCTCTTAATTCTGATATTCTTTTATTTTCTTCATCTTTATTTTTAAATTGTTTTTCTAAAGCATTAGCTAATCCTATTATTAATGGAGTATTTGTTGTTCCAGGTCTCATTTTTCTTTCTTGGTCTCCACCTGTTATAACTTTTCCAAGTCTAACTCCATTTCTCACATATAAAGCTCCTATCCCTTTAGGACCATAGAATTTATGTGCTGTAAAAGCTAAAGTATCTATTCCAATTTCTTTTGGTTTTATATCATATTTTCCCATAGATTGAACTGCATCTACATGGAATAAAATTTTGTTTTCTTTTGCTATTTTAGCTATTTCTTCTATCGGTTGAATTGCCCCAGTTTCATTATTAGCATGCATTACTGTTATTAAGATAGTTTCATCTTTTATTGCTTTTCTAATCTCCTCAGGGTCTACAACTCCGTCTTTATTTACCCCTATAACAGTTACCTCATATCCTTCACTTTCTAAGTCTTTACAAGTATTTCTTACTCCTGGATGTTCTATAGCACTTACAATTATATGTTTTCCTCTATTTTTATAAGCTCTTGCTATTCCTCTTATAGCTAGGTTATCTGATTCTGTTCCAGAACCTGTAAAAATAATTTCTTCTGGAAGAACTCCTAATATATCAGCAACTTTTTTTCTAGCTTCAGCAACTGCTTTTCCTGTTTCTTGCCCAAATAAATGTAAACTAAAAGCATTTCCATATTCTTCTTTAAAAAAAGGTATCATGCTTTCAAATACTTCATCATCTAATCTAGTTGTTGCATTATTATCTAAATATATTTTCATTTATTTTCATCTCCTATATGTCATAGACTAATTTCCTATCCATATATATTTATATCATTCCTTAGCATTTTTGTCAAGAATTATATTCAAGATTTTTTATTTTTTAAAATAATCACAAACTTCTTTTATTTCACACTCTTGACATTTAGGTCGTCTAGCTATACATTTATCTCTTCCTTGTAAAATTATATAATGTGAAAAATCTATCCAACTTTTTTTAGGAACAATTTTCATTAAATCTTGCTCTATTTTTTCAGGAGTTTTTTCTTTTGTAAGACCTAATAAATTAGTAATCCTTTTTACATGAGTATCGACTGTTATTCCATCAGCTAATCCCCATATTTCTCCTCTTACTACATTAGCTGTTTTTCTTCCTACTCCTCCTAATTCTAGTAATTTTTCCATCTCTTTAGGTAATTCACTATTATATTTTTCTATAAGTTGTTGACTTGCTTTTTTTATATTTTTTGCTTTATTTCTATAAAAGCCTGTGCTTTTTATCAATTCTTCTATTTCTTCTATTTCTAAACTAGCAAAATCTTCAGGAGTATTATATTTTTTAAACATTTCTTCAGTTACAATATTTACTCTTTTATCTGTACATTGAGCTGATAGAATAACTGCTACTAAAAGTTCAAAAGGACTTTCATAATTTAATGCACATTTTGGTTTTCCGAATTTTTCTTCTAAAGTTTTTAGAATATATTTTACTTTTTCTTTTTTATTCATAATCACTCTCTTTCACTTTTAAAAAATAGACGGCTAAAACCGTCTATTTTATTAAAGTTTTTATAAATAACATATGCTCCACACCTTTATATTCATCTATCGAATCGAATACAAAGCCATTTTTCTTAAAAGTTTTTATCGAAGCTATATTTTCTTCTAAAATATAAGCTAATACTATTGATATTTCTTTTCTTTCTTTTAAAAGATTTTCTAAACTCATTTTAATTATATCAAAACTATAATTTTTCTGTCGTATTTTTTCAATCAAATAAATATTTATAATAGCTATTTCTCCATCAAGCTCAAATTTTATATACCCTAAAAATTCTTCATCTTCATTAGTTACTGTATATAATAAATAAGCAGAGGATTTTATTAAAAATTTATACCATCTTTTATGATTTTCCCATTGCTGTCTTTCAGTAGAAATATAATATTTTTTTATATAATTTAAATGAATATTATTATAAATATTTTCTATATCACTTTCTTTTGTTTTTCTAAGAAATATCAATATATCACCTTTCTACTTTAAAACTATTTTTAAAAATCTTTTTTTACCCATTTTTACAATAATATATTCTTTTTCTTCAAATAAATCCTTTGTAATCATAAATTTCACATCTGTTATTTTTTCATCATTAACAGACATTCCATTTTGTTCTATTAATCTTCTTCCTTCACTTTTATTTTTTAATACTTTATTAACTGATAAAAATTCTGTTAACTCTACTCCTAATTGCTTTTCTGTAATTTCTTTTGTTGGTACATTTTCCATGTTATTTCCAGAACCAAATAAAGCTTCTGAAGCTAATTTTGCTTTTTCAGCTTCATCTTCTCCATGAATCATCTTAGTTATTTCATAAGCCAATACAACTTTAGCTTTATTTATTTCAGCATCTTTTAAAGAACTTAATCTTTTTACTTCATCCATAGGAATAAATGTTAATAAAGATAAACATTTTTCTACATCAGCGTCATCAACATTTCTCCAATATTGATAAAATTCATATGGTGTTGTTTTTTTAGGGTCAAGCCACAAAGCTCCTTTTGCAGTTTTTCCCATCTTCTTACCTTCACTATTAGTAAGTAATGTACAAGTCATTCCATATGCTTCTTCTTGCTTTTTCTTTCTAATAATGTTAATTCCTGCTATGATATTTGACCATTGGTCATCTCCACCTAATTGCATTTTACAATTATATTTTTGATTCAATACATAAAAATCATATCCTTGCATCAACATATAGTTAAATTCTAAGAAAGAAAGTCCCCCATTTTCCATTCTTGTTTTAAAACATTCAGCTGATAACATTCTATTAACTGAAAAAAGAGAACCTATATCTCTTATAAATTCTATATAATTAAGGTCTAATAACCAATCTCCATTATTAGCTAGAATAGCTTTTCCATCAGTAAAGTCTATAAATTTTTCCATTTGTTTTTTTATACAAGACACATTATGAGCTATTGTTTCTTTAGTCATCATTTGTCTCATATCTGTTCTTCCACTAGGGTCCCCTATCATAGCTGTTCCGCCACCAATTAAAGCTATTGGTCTATGTCCAAATTTTTGCATATGAGCCATAAACATCATAGCTATAAAATGCCCTACATGTAAACTATCTGCTGTTGGGTCAAACCCTATATAAAATGTTACTTTTTCTTCTCCTAATAATTTTTTTATTGCTTCTTCATCTGTAAATTGTTTTAAATATCCACGTTCTTTTAATACATCATAAACATTATTCATTATAATCCTCCTAAAATTTTCTCTATTTTATATTTACATAAAAGAAGCTACAATATCTATAATCTGTAAATTGTTTTAACTGTCCTCTTTCTCTTAGAACATCACAAATTTTTTCCAATTTAATTCCCCCTTACTTATTCTACAAACAATTTTATCATAGTTTCTTTTTTTTTTCTAGTAAAAAATCCTATAATAATTCTTGAAATATTTAATTATTTTATAAGAATTTGATATAGAAAATAAAAAAAAGAGATGTCATACATCTCTTAAATACTTTTATAAATGGCGGGAGTGACGAGACTCGAACTCGCGACCCCTAACGTGACAGGCTAGTGCTCTAACCAACTGAGCTACACCCCCATTTTAATGGTGGTCACAATAGGACTTGAACCTATGACCCCCTGCTTGTAAGGCAGGTGCTCTCCCAACTGAGCTATGCGACCGTAAGTGGTGGTGAGAGATGGATTCGAACCATCGAAAGCGTAGCTGGCAGATTTACAGTCTGCTCCCTTTGGCCACTCGGGAACCTCACCATATTTATATAATAATTGGTACCCCGTAGGGGAATCGAACCCCTGTTTCCAGAGTGAAAATCTGATGTCCTAACCGTTGAACGAACGGGGCATTTATCTGGTGCCGCTTACCGGAATCGAACCAGTCACCTACTGATTACAAGTCAGTTGCTCTACCAGATGAGCTAAAGCGGCGTCACACACAAGAGTTATTATATCTTATAATATATTTTTTGTCAACATTTTTTTATTTTTTTTCTTCATTTTTTTATTTTTTCTTTTATTTTCAATGATTTTTTATCCAAAAATTCTTTTGAAAAATCCTTTTTTTATGTCTAACTTTAAGAAAGGGACCTCTTTTCCTAATAATCTCTGAACTATATTTTTATACGCCTTGTATGCTAATGAATTTCCTTTAAATACTAAAGGTTCTCCTTTATTAGTAGAAATAACAATACTCTCATCATCAGGAACTACACCTATTACATCTTGAGCTAAAATATCCACTACATCTTGAACACTTAACATATTTCCTTGTTTTACCATATCTATTCTTAATCTATTAACTAAAAGTTTTATTTCATTTATTTCACTTGCTAAAAGTAATCCTATTATTCTATCAGCATCTCTTACAGCAGAAACTTCTGGTGTTACCACTACAATAGCCTCATCTGCAGCTACTATAGCATTTTTAAATCCTTGTTCTATTCCTGCTGGACAGTCTATAAGTATATAATCAAAATCTCCTTTTATAGCTTCTATCAATTCTTTCATTTGTTCTGGTGTTACATCATTTTTATCTCTTGTTTGAGCTGCTGGAATAAGATATAAATTTTTATTTCTTTTATCTCTTATAACTGCTTGTTTTATCTTACAACGTCCTTCAATGAGATCAACTAAATCATAAACTATTCTATTTTCTAAGCCCATAACAACATCTAAATTTCTAAGTCCTATATCTGTATCTATAAGAAGTACACTTTTTCCCTCTAGTGCTAAACCACTTCCAATATTAGCTGTTGTTGTTGTTTTTCCTACTCCTCCTTTACCGGAAGTAATTACTAGAACTTTCCCCATTTTTCCCTCCTATTTCACTCTTCTATTTCCCTTTAGACATTCTTATAATTAAGTATACCACATTAACTTTATTACAATCAATAATTTTTTTATTGTAATTATTATTTCTTTTTTATAAATTATATATTATAATTTATATGACAATTCAATTATTTTAAGGAGGAACTATGACTGTATTATTTTTTAATTATCCTAAATGTTCTACATGTGTTAAAGCTAGAAAATGGCTAGAAGAAAATAAAATTGATTTTACAAGTAGACACATAGTCGAAGAAAAACCTACTGCAGAAGAATTAAAATCTTTTATTAAACTAAGTAATCTACCTCTTAAGAAATTTTTTAATACTAGTGGGATTTTTTATAGACAACTTAATCTAAAAGACAAAATTCCTACTATGACTGAAGACGAAGCTATTAATCTTCTTTCTTCTAATGGAATGTTAGTTAAAAGACCTTTAATCGTATGTGACAAAGGTATATTAATCGGTTTTAAAGTTGATGAATGGAAAAACTTTTTTGAAAAATAAAAAAAGTTTAAAATTAAAAAATAACTATTAGATAAGTTTTAATACAACAATTATTTTTCAACAAAAAAAGGATTAACTATAAATAGTTAATCCTTTTTAAAAATATTATTTATTTTTAATTGTTATTTAGAGATATTGTAAAATACATCCATTCCGTTATATTGAGCCATATCTCCTAACTCTTCTTCTATTCTTAATAATTGGTTATATTTAGCCATTCTGTCAGTTCTTGAAGTTGAACCAGTTTTAATTTGTCCAGCGTTTGTTGCTACAGCTATATCAGCTATTGTAGCATCTTCTGTTTCTCCAGATCTATGAGAAACTACAGCTGTCATTCCTGCTCTTTTTGCCATTTCAATAGCATCTAAAGTTTCAGTTAATGTTCCAATTTGGTTAAGTTTTATTAATATAGCATTTCCAGCTTTTAATTCAATTCCTCTTTTTAATCTTTCAGTATTTGTTACAAATAAGTCGTCTCCAACTAATTGAACTTTGTCTCCTAATTTAGCAGTTAATAATTGCCATCCTGCCCAGTCATCTTCTCCTAATCCATCTTCTATAGATTTAATTGGATATTTTTCAACTAAACTTGCATACCATTCTACCATTTCTTCAGAAGTTCTTACAACTCCTCCTTCTCTTTTGAAATGATATTCAAATTTTCCATCTACTTCTTTACAGAATTCACTTGAAGCAGCGTCCATAGCAAAAGTAATATCTTTTCCTGGCTCATATCCTGCTGCTTTTATAGCTTCCATTATTAAATCTAAAGCCCCTTCTGTTCCGTTAATTTTAGCAGGTGCATATCCACCTTCATTTCCTACATTAGTAGAATCTCCATTAGCTTTTAATAATTTTCCTAAGTGATGGAATACTTCACAACCCATTCTCATAGCTTCATTAAAGTTTGCAGCTCCAACTGGTTGAATCATGAACTCTTGAACATCTACTGCTGAATCAGCATGTGATCCTCCATTTAAAATATTCATCATAGGTAAAGGTAATTCTTTTGCATTTACTCCACCTAAATATTTATATAAAGGCATTCCTAAAGCTTCAGCTGCTGCTTTAGCTACTGCTAAAGATACACCTAGTATAGCATTTGCTCCTAATCTTCCTTTGTTAGGTGTTCCATCTAAAGCAATCATAGCTTTGTCAATTTTAACTTGGTCTAAAGCATCCATTCCTAAAATTAATTCTTTAATTTCTGTATTAACATTGTTTACTGCTGTTAATACTCCTTTTCCTAAATATCTAGATTTATCTCCATCTCTTAATTCTACTGCCTCATAAGCTCCTGTAGAAGCTCCTGATGGAACAGCAGCTCTTCCTTTTGCCCCACATTCTAATACTACATCTACTTCTACTGTAGGATTTCCTCTTGAATCAAGTATTTCTCTTGCTACTACATCAATTATTCTTGTCATTTTTTCCTCCTATTTTTTATTTTATATCTCTCAGTTTTATTTTACTCTAATAATTTTTACTGTATTTGTTGTTCCTGGCATAAATACTTCTTCACCACATGTAGCTGCTATTATATCTCCAGATTTTACTAATCCTAATCCTACTGCAGCTTTTTCAGCATTTTCCATAAAGTCATTTAAGTTTTTAAAATCTCCACTTAAATAAGGAATAACTCCTTTACTTAATAATAATTGATTGAAAGATTTTTGACTATTTGTCACTGCTAAAATCATTGCACTAGGGAAATATTTTCTTAAACTTCTAGCAGCTCTTCCTGATCCAGTTCCTACTACTATTAATTTAGCTCCTAATACTTCTGCAGCATCAACACATCCTTTTGCTACTGCTTCTGTAATTCCTATTTCTTCTTTTTTATCATAATCTACATTACTATATAATAATGGGTCTGTCTTTTCAGCTATTCTTGTCATAACTTCTACTGCTTCAACTGGATATTTTCCTTTTGCACTTTCACCAGATAACATTACTGCGTCTGTTCCATCTAATATAGCATTAGCAACGTCATTAGCTTCTGCTCTTGTTGGTCTAGGGTTATTAATCATAGAATCTAACATTTGAGTAGCAGTAATAACTGGTTTTCCAGCTTGATTACATTTTTCTATCATCATTTTTTGAGCAAATGGAACTTCTTCTACTGGTATTTCTACTCCTAAATCTCCTCTAGCTACCATTATTCCGTCAGAAAGCTCCAATATTTCATCAAAGTTATCTAATCCTTCTTTATTTTCTATTTTAGAAATTATTTTTATATCTGCTCCACCATTTTCAGTTAATACTCTTCTAACTTCTCTTACGTCGTCACCTTTTCTTATAAATGATGCTGCTACAAAGTCTATTCCTTGTTGACATCCAAATTTTAAGTCAGCTATATCTTTTTTAGCTAAGGCTGGTAAATTAACTTTTACATTTGGTAAGTTAACTCCTTTATTTTCACCTAACATTCCATTATTTTCTACAACACATTTAACTTCATTTCCAACTATTTCTTTTACAGTTAACTCTATTAATCCATCATCTATTAATACTGTATTTCCTACAGATAAATCTTTTGCAAAATCATCATAAGTAACTGCCACTATTTTACTATTTCCTATAACAGTTTTATCTGTTGTTATTGTAAAGTCTTGACCAGCAACTAATTTTACATCTTCTCCATTTTCTAATTTTATAGTTCTAATTTCAGGTCCTTTTGTATCCAATAATATAGCTGCTTTTAATCCTGTTTCTTCTTTAACTTCTCTTAAAGCTGCTATTCTAGCTGCATGTTCTTCATGACTTCCATGAGAAAAGTTTAATCTCATTACATTCATTCCAGCTTTTAATAATTTTGTTAACATTTCTTTTGATTCGCTTTTTGGTCCAATAGTACATACTATTTTTGTTTTTTTCACAAAATCACCTCTATAATTTATTAAAAATTTTATTACAAACATAACCAATATATATTTAACATCCTAATTTTAAACAAATTTTTTATTTTTGTCAATTTTCTTAAAGGTTATTTTTTCATCTATTTTAGTTATATCCTTACTCAAATATTGAACTTTTTTATATAAATTTTATTTTTTTATAATTTCATTTTAAAATCATAAAAAAAAGAGATGCTTTGCATCTCTTTAAAATCTTTTAAATGGCGGGAGTGACGAGACTCGAACTCGCGACCCCTAACGTGACAGGCTAGTGCTCTAACCAACTGAGCTACACCCCCATTTTAATGGTGGTCACAATAGGACTTGAACCTATGACCCCCTGCTTGTAAGGCAGGTGCTCTCCCAACTGAGCTATGCGACCATAAGTGGTGGCCAGAGGCGGAATCGAACCACCGACACGGGGATTTTCAGTCCCCTGCTCTACCGACTGAGCTATCTGGCCAAATAAAATATTTCTTTCTAAAAAAAAATGGCGGAGAACCAGAGACTCGAACTCTGAAGCCTTACGGCGTCGGTTTTCAAGACCGATTCCTTACCAATTAGGATAGCTCTCCAGCACATATGGTACCCCGTAGGGGAATCGAACCCCTGTTTCCAGAGTGAAAATCTGATGTCCTAACCGTTGAACGAACGGGGCATTTTGTTAAAATGGTGGATCTAATTGGAATCGAACCAATGACCACTCGGTTATGAGCCGAGTGCTCTAACCAGCTGAGCTATAGATCCATATGTACTAATTATTATTTTTTATGGCGTGTCTGAAGGGATTCGAACCCCTGACCCACGCCTTAGAAGGGCGTTGCTCTATCCAGCTGAGCTACAGACACATCTAAATGGTTTATGGTGCGTCATACTGGATTTGAACCAGTGACAACACGATTAAAAGTCGTGTGCTCTACCTACTGAGCTAATGACGCTTACCTGGAGCGGGAAACGAGGTTCGAACTCGCGACATTCAGCTTGGAAGGCTGACGCTCTACCAACTGAGCTATTCCCGCATAAAACTGTAACACTGAATATTTATTTGGTGGCGGGGAAAGGATTTGAACCTCTGACCTTCGGGTTATGAGCCCGACGAGCTGCCAACTGCTCTACCCCGCGATATGGTGCCTAGAGCCGGAATCGAACCGGCACGGTATCAAGATACCACAGGATTTTAAGTCCTGTGCGTCTACCTGTTCCGCCATCCAGGCTTCTTAATTTATCATTTTCATTTCCGCTCCCTTAAGACAAGAATAATAATACCATATTTTATAAATTATGTCAACAGATTTTTTTAATAAAAAAAAGTTTTTTTAATTTTTCTTTTATTTTCAAGGGTTTATTTTTTTTAATTTTATTATTTTTTCTTTTTCTAATTTACTTTTTTGTTTTAAAAAATATTCTAATTTTAGAGCTTCACTCCTACTTTTTTCTTCAAAAACAATTTCAATTTTTTTACATTTATGAATTTTGGTATATTTCGCTCCTTTTCCTTCTACATGTTGTTTATATCTTCTCTCAATATTTTTAGTAATTCCTGTATAAATTGAATTATCTTGACATCTTAACATATATATGTACCATTTTTCTTCTTTCATTTTTCTCCTTTTTATATAAAAAATACTGTATTTTATCAATAAAATATTATATAATTATATAGAATATATATAAGTATTAAAATTTTTATAAGTTATCAACAATATTATATCAATTTTATTTAATAAAACTATATAATTTTAAGGAGGAAATTTTGGATAATCTTCAAGAAAAACGTAAACTTCATGCTTTTGAACTTGGTATTTTATTAATATTTTTATTTATTATTTCTTTATTATTTTACGGAAAGATTATATTAAAAGAAAATATTTTTATAGGTTTTTCTAATATTCTTACATCTCAAGCTGGATTAATTACAGATTTTTTAATGGTTGGAGGCTTAACTGCTGGTTTTTTAAATTCTCTCCTTATTTTACTTTTTAATTATTTTATTATAAAATACTTGAATATTGAATTAAAAGGTATGGCTCTAGCTTCTTTGTTTACTAGTTTTGGCTTTTCTTTTTTTGGAAAAAATATATTAAATATTTTGCCTATATACATTGGAGGAATTTTTTATAGTATGTATGAACATATTAAATTTAAAGATATTTTTCTTCCAGTTTCCTTTGCTACTGCTTTAGCTCCTTTTATTAGTGAAGTTGCTTTTAGAACAAATACATTTGAATTTTCATATATCAATGGAATTATTTTAGGCATAATTATAGGCTTTATAATTGCTCCTTTAGCTAAAAAAATGAAAAGTTTTCACGAAGGATATAATTTATATAATTTAGGATTTACAGCAGGAATTTTAGGATTAGTGCTTAATTGTATTTTAAAAGCTTATCATTTTGAAGTTGCTTCAAGAAAAATATTATCAACTCAATATAATCACATTCTACAAATCTGTTGTACTGTCATTTTTATGATTTTTATTATTGTCGGTTTTTATATTAATGATAATTCCTTTTCTGGATATAAAGAGTTAGTTAAAGCAAAAGGATTAGAAAGTGATTTTATTCCAATGTTTGGTTATGGATTAACATTTATTAATATGGGATTAATGGGATTTCTTGCAATGTTGTTTTCACTTACTCTTAATCAAAGTCTAAATGGTCCTATTTTAGCTGGTATTTTTACTGTAGTTGGATTTGCTGCTCATGGTAAAACTCCATTTAATACTGCTCCTGTATTAATAGGAATTATATTGTCAGGAGTTACAACTATTCATAATGATATTTTTACCATTGTTTTATCTGGACTTTTTGGTACATCTTTAGCTCCTATTGCAGGAATATTTGGTCCTTTCTGGGGAATTATAGCTGGTTGGTTGCATCTTACAGTTGTAACTAATATAGGAACTCTTCATGGTGGCCTTAATTTGTACAACAATGGATTTTCTGCTGGTATTGTAGCTAGCTTTTTATTACCAATAATGAGAACTTTCAATGAAAGAGGTTTAAAAAGAGAATTAAGATTTTTAAAAACCAGAAAAGAATTTTTAGGAATGATAAAAAAAGAAGATTTTGAATAATATATTTTAAATCTTTTATAATATTTATATTATAAAAGTAAAAAAAGGATTAATTTCTATAAAATTACATAGATAATCAATCCTTTTTTTATTTATTCATTTTCTATAGATAAACTAGCTACTCCATTTAAGTTTAAATTCTCATTAGGAACATATCCTCTTTCAACTTTATAATAAGCTGCTGCGGCAATCATAGCTCCATTATCTGTACAATATTTCATACTTGGATAAGAAACTTTTATATTTTTTTCTTCTCCTCTTCTCTTTAATTCATTTCTTAAAAGAGAATTAGCTGCTACTCCACCTGCTATTATAACCTGTTTTACATTCTTTTCTTCACATGCTTTAAGAACTTTTTTACATAGAATATCAACTACTTCTTTTTGGAAAGAAGCTGCTAAATCTTCTGGTATAAAAGTTTCATTTTTCATTTTCATTTTATTTACATAATTTATAACAGAAGTTTTTATTCCTGAAAAACTAAAGTCATAACCTCCTACTTTAGGTTCTGGAATATGTAAAAAATTAGGATTTCCTTTATAATACATCTTATCAATAACAGGTCCTCCAGGATATCCAATCCCTAATACTCTTGCTACTTTATCATAGCTTTCTCCAACAGCATCATCTAAGGTTCCACCTAAGTTTATAAAATTATGTTCTTTATCTATATAAATTATATTTGTATGTCCTCCAGAAACTACTAAAGAAATACATGGAAGTTCTACATCATTTTCTATAAAATTAGCATATATATGTCCTCTAATGTGATGTACTGGTATTAAAGGTATTTTTTTCCCATATGATAATCCTTTAGCAAAAGAAACACCTACTAATAATGCTCCTATTAATCCTGGAGCATAAGTAACAGCAATATAATCAATATCTTCTAATTTAACTTTAGCTTGTTCTAAACTTTCTTCTAATATTGTAGCTATATTTTTTATATGATGTCTTGAAGCAATTTCTGGAACAACTCCTCCGTACTCTTTATGAATTTCTATTTGAGAAGATATATAGTTAGACAATACTTCTTTTCCATCTCTAACTATCGCTATAGAAGTTTCATCACACGAAGTTTCTATTCCTAATACTAACATTCTTTCTCCTTTCTAGTTTTTAAAACTATGAATAGGGGCAGGTATTCTTCCACCTCTTTTTATAAAATCTTCACATTTAAATTTATTTACATCCATTATTGGAGCATATCCTAGTAATCCTCCAAATTGAACACTTTCCCCTACTTTTTTTCCAATAACAGGTATAAGTCTAGCTGCTGTAGTTTTATTATTTACCATTCCAATAGCAGCTTCATCAGCTATTATTCCTGAAATAGTAGCTGATGATACATCTCCTGGAATAGCTATCATATCAAGCCCTACAGAACATACACAAGTCATAGCCTCTAACTTTTCTAATGATAAAGCTCCTATCTCTGCTGCATGAATCATAGCATGATCTTCGCTTACAGGAATGAAAGCTCCACTTAATCCTCCAACATATGAAGATGCCATTACTCCACCTTTTTTTACATTATCATTTAAAATTGCTAATGCTGCTGTAGTTCCTGGAGCTCCTGGTTGTTCTAATCCCATTTCTTGAAAAATTTCTCCAATACTATCTCCTACAGCTGGAGTTGGAGCTAATGATAAATCTATTATTCCAAAAGGAACTCCTAATCTTTTAGCTGCCTCTTGAGCTACCAATTGTCCAACTCTTGTTATTTTAAAAGCTGTTCTCTTTACTACTTCACATAAAGTTTCAAAATCTGCTTCTTTAACTGATTCTAATGCTTTTTTTACAACTCCTGGACCACTAACTCCAACATTTATAACGCAATCAGCTTCTCCTACTCCATGGAAAGCTCCTGCCATAAACGGATTGTCTTCAACAGCATTACAAAATACAACAAACTTTGCACAGCCTATACATTCTCTATCTTTTGTTAATTCAGCAGTTTCTTTTATTATTTCTCCCATTCTTTTTACTGCATCCATATTTATACCATTTCTTGAAGTTCCGACATTCACTGAGGAACAAACTCTTTCAGTTTCTGTTAATGCTTGTGGAATAGAATTTATAAGTATTTCATCAGCTTTTGTATATCCTTTATGGACAAGAGCAGAAAATCCACCTATAAAATTTACACCACAATCTTTAGCTGCTCTATCTAATGTTTTAGCTATACTAACATAAGAATCTGTTTCACATCCTGCAGCAGCTATAGCTATAGGAGTTACTGATATTCTTTTATTCACAACTGGAATTCCAAATTGTTTTGCTATTTCATCTCCAACTTTTACTAAATCTTTAGCATAAGTTGTTATTTTTTTATAAATTTTTTCATTGAATCTATCTATGTTTGAATCTGCACAATCCATTAAACTAATTCCCATAGTTATTGTACGAACATCCAAATTAGCTTGATCTATCATCGCATTCGTTTCTTGAATTTCTATTTTAGATATCATATACTTACTCCTTTATTTATTAAATACGGTGCATACAATTAAATATATCTTCGTGTTGCATATTTATTATAACTTCTAGTTCTTTTCCAATTTCAGCTAATTCATCTATTAGATTTTCCATACTTGTAGTTGATTTTTCTGTATCTACAATCATCATCATATTAAAGTATCCATTTACTATTGTTTGAGAAATATCTAATATATTTATATTTTTTTCTGATAAATATGTACATACTTTTGCTATGATACCAACTTTATCTTTTCCTAATACAGTTATAATACTTTTCATTTTTTCCTCCTCGATTTTTTTTGATAGTATAGTATATCATTTATTTCAAAAAAAGCAAATAAAAAAAACTATCTTATTTTTTAATAAGATAGTTTTTCCATCTATTTATTAGTCAATAACTGATACTTTAATAGCTATTGGCCCTTTAGCTCCTTCTTCAACTTCAAAGCTAACTGTTTGATTTTCCTCAAGATTTTTAAATCCTTCTCCTAAAATTCCTGAAAAATGTACAAAATAATCCTTTCCTTCTTCTGAAGTAATAAATCCAAATCCTTTTTCTTTGTTAAACCATTTAACTTTTCCTTTTAGCATCAAAACCCTCCAAAATTTTATTTTCAGTTCTTTATTAGATAAAAAAATCATATAAGGAACATCTTTATTATACCCTTAACTAAAAATATATGCAAGATTTTTTTATACTGTTGTTATTTCTTTTTCTTTTAATGTTAATAAATTATCTATTTCTTTTATTGTTTTATCTGTTAATTTTTGTACTTCTTCTTCCGCTGCCTTTAATTCATCATCTGTTAATTCTTCAGCTTTTTGTAATCTTCTAAGTCCATTATTTATATCTTTTCTGATATTTCTTGCTCCTACTTTACTTTCTTCAGCTTCTTTTTTTGCTAATTTTACATATTCTTTTCTTCTATCTGCTGTTAACTCTGGAACCATTAATCTTATAACTCTTCCATCATTATTTGGTGTTAATCCAATATTAGCTGACATTATTGCTTTTTCAATAACAGGGATTACTGACTTATCCCAAGGATCTATTACTAATAATCTAGCTTCTGGAGCTGATACTGTTCCTATTTGATTTAAAGGCATAAGAGAACCATATTGTTCTACTTTTATTCCGTCTAACATAGCCACGCTAGCTCTTCCAGCTCTAATTCCAGCAAATTTATGTTTTGTTGCCTCTATTGTTTTTTCCATTTTTTCTTTACATTCTTTCATTAATAAGTCTTTACTCATATAATTTTCCTCCTAATTTATTTATACTACTACTGTACCTATTTTTTCTCCTAATACTACTTTTTCAATATTTCCTTCTATTAAAGAGTTAAAAACTATTAAAGGAAGTTTATTATCTCTACAAAGTGAAATTGCTGCTGCATCCATTACTTTTAAATTTTTATTTAAAACTTCTGTATATGTAATTGTTTCATATTTTTTTGCATCTGGATATTTTACTGGGTCTTTATCATAAATTCCATCAACTTTAGTAGCTTTTATGACTACATCAGCATTTATTTCCACAGCTCTTAACACAGCTGCTGTATCAGTTGTAAAATAAGGATTTCCTGTTCCAGCTCCAAATATTACAACTCTTCCTTTTTCTAAATGTCTTTGTGCTCTTCTTTTTATAAACGGCTCAGCAACTTTAGGCATCTCTATTCCGCTTTGTACTCTTGTTGGAATTCCTAATTTTTCTATAGCATTTTGAAGTGCTAGAGAGTTTATCATAGTAGCTAACATCCCCATATGATCTCCAGTTACTCTATCTATTCCAATTTCCTCTCCTGAAAGTCCTCTAAATATATTTCCACCACCAATTACTACAGCAACTTCTACTCCTAAATTAACTACATCTTTAATTTGTTTTGCATAAGAAGATATTACTTTTGAATCTATCCCGAATTCTTGTTCACCCATTAAAGCTTCTCCACTAAGCTTTAATAATATTCTTTTGTATACAGGTTCCATATTTCCTCCTAGTTTTTATTTAAAAAAATAGGGATGCAAATTGCATCCCCTAATTGCTTTTCTTAAGAAGTACTATCCTTTAATTTGAGCTGCAACTTCTGCTGCGAAGTCTTCTACTTTTTTCTCAATTCCTTCTCCTACTTTATATCTAGTGAAAGAAACAACTGTCATATCTCCAGCAAATTGTTCTACAGTTTCTTTATTTTCTGCTCTTACATATACTTGATTTACTAAACAATTTTCTTCATAGAATTTTTTCATTTTTCCAACTAATATATTTTCTATAATTTTAGCTGGTTTTCCTTCTGCTTCTAATTGTTTTCTAGCAATTTCTTTTTCATGCTCTAAAGTTTCTGTTGTAACTTGAGAAGCATTTAAGAAAGAAGGATTCATAGCTGCTATATGCATTGCTATTCCTTTTGCTCTTTCTAATCTTTCTGGAGTCATTTCAGCTGATAATTCAACAATTACTCCTAATTTTCCTCCAAGATGGTTATATGTTGTTACAAATCCTTCTGCTACAACTTTTTCCATTCTTCTGATATTCATATTTTCTCCAATTTTAGCAATTAGTTCAACTAGAGCTTGCTCTACTGTTCTTCCATCTACTAAAGTTTGAGCTTTTAATTCTTCAACTGTCATAGCTGAAGTATTTAATGCGATTTCTACTAAAGTTTTTCCAAAGTTTTTAAATTCATCATTTTTAGCAACGAAATCTGTTTCAGCATTAAATTCTATAACAACTGCTGTTTTATGATCAGGTGTTACACCATCAAAAATTAATCCTTCAGCTGCTATTCTTCCTGCTTTTTTAACTGCTTTAGCCATACCTTTTTCTCTTAAGTAGTCTATAGCTTTATCCATATCTCCGTTAGTTTCTGTAAGTGCTTTTTTACAATCCATCATTCCAGCACCAGTCATTTCTCTTAATTCTTTTACTGCTTGAGCTGTGATTGCCATACTAAATCCTCCTTGAAAAATTTATATAAAATTCTCTTATTCTGCTGATCCGTTTTCTAAAACTTCTTCAACTGCTTCAGTTTCTGTAGAAACTTCTTCTACTTTCTCTTCAGTTCCTTGTCTTCCTTCGATTATTGCGTTTGCAACTAATGTAGACATTAATTTTACTGATCTTATAGCGTCATCGTTAGCTGGGATTGGATAAGTAATTAAATCTGGATCTACGTTAGTATCTATCATAGCGATTACTGGAATTCCTAAGTTAGCTGCTTCTGCTACTGCTAAAGCTTCTTTTTTAACGTCTACTACGAATAATGCTGCTGGTACTCCAGGCATATCTTGAATTCCTGCTAAGTTTTTATTTAATTTTTCTAATTCTTTTCTTAAGTTAGCTGCTTCTTTTTTAGTGTAAGCTGTATCTAAAGTTCCATCTTGGTCCATTCTAGTTAATTCTTTAAGTCTAGCTATTCTTCCTTTGATAGTTTGGAAGTTTGTTAACATTCCACCTAACCATCTATTGTTTACATAGAACATTCCAGATCTTTCTGCTTGTTCTTTCATAGCTTCTTGAGCTTGTTTTTTAGTTCCAACAAATAAGAAGTTTCCTCCATTTGCTGATATTTCTCTTACTACTTCGTAAGCCTCTTCAATTTTCTTTAAAGATTTGTGTAAATCGATTACATGGATTCCATTTCTCTCTGTGAAGATATATTTTGCCATTTTTGGATTCCATCTTTTTGCTTGATGTCCAAAGTGTACTCCAGACTCAAGTAATTGTTTCATAGTTACTACTGCCATTTTTTCCTCCTAATTTTATCTTTTGGTTATGCCCTCCGTCAATCTCAAAACTAAACAACCATTTGGCACCGAGTTTAGAAATAATTGACGTGCATTTTTTAGCATTTTATTATATCACTTTCTTTTTATAATTGTCAACTAAATAAATAAAAATATTCTTTATATTTTTTATTTGAAATATAAATTTTATTTCTTGACTTTGATATAAACATAAATTAAAATTTAAATAAATTATTTTACAAAGGGGAAGATATTATGAATATTAAAACAAAAAATCTACTTCAAATTCATATAGCTGTTTTTCTTTTAGGTTTTTCTGGTTTATTTGGACGTTTGGTTTCAACATCAATTTTTACTCTTATTTTAGGTAGAACATTTTTCTCATCTTTTGCTTTATTTTCATTATTAAAATACCAGAAAGCAAGTTTAAAATTGGAAAAAACAAAAGAATATTTTTATTTAATCATACTTGGAATTTTTTTATCTCTTCATTGGATTACTTTTTTTCACTCAATAAATCTTTCAACTGTAGCAATAGGTCTCTTAACTTTTTCAACTTTTCCTTTCTTTGTAACTTTTTTAGAACCAATTATATTTAAAGAAAAATTATATTTCTCTGATATAATTGTAGCTATTATAGCCTTTATAGGAATATCTTTTGTAGTTCCCTCTTTTGATTTTGGAAATGAGATGACAATAGGAGCTTTATGGGGAATTATTTCTGGTATTTTATATGCTATTTTTTCTTTAGGAAATAGAGCTGTTACTCAAAAATATTCTGGTCCTTTAATCTCTTTTTATGAACAATTAGTGGTTATGTTTACATTAATTCCTGTATATCTTGTAACTAGGGAAAATGTAATGGCAAAAGATATATTTTTAATGGCTCTTTTGGGAATTGTTTTTACTGCTCTAGCCCATACACTTGTAATCAGCTCTTTAAAATATGTCAAAGCTAAAACTTCTAGTATTATTTTTTGTTTAGAACCACTATATTCAATAATTGCTGCTGCTATTATATTACACGAAATCCCTAGTATAAAAACTCTTTTTGGAGGGGTTATTATAATTTGTGCTGTTCTTTATTCTACAATAAACAGTAAAAAATAATAATTTTTCTTTAAAAATAAATTAGAAAGCTAGGTTATGTAAAGTTATTATTTAATGATTTTACACTTTATAAATTATTATGTTTTCTAAATTAATGATATAAAAAATTTTTAAAATTAAAAAATATTTTTTGTAATTTGTGAAATAAGTTAAATATTAAAAAATGACATTATTTAAGTCTAAATAATTTTATCATTTTTAGTGATATAAATAAAATAAATAGAAAATATTTTTACTTATATATTTCTTTATTATAATTATGTAAATAACTTTATTTTTTATATAATTAGATATATTTTTAAGAAGATAGTTTTTTTATAAAAAAAGCTGAGTAACATTAAAAAGATGTTTTATTCAGTTCTCTTTTTTGTTAATTTTTTCTTAATTTTGTTTTTTATTTCTTTTATCTCTAATTTTTTATTTACTAGCTTTTTATTAAAAAGCAATTTATAATTTTTTATGTATAAAAAATAATTAAAATATATTTTAAATTCTATCTTAATATTTTGATAACTTTTCTTTTACATCTATTTCTAAAAGTTTTAAAAATTTTGAAATAATTTCCTTTTCGGTATCAGAAAAATTCTGAAATATTTTGCTATCTCTTTTTTCAGCTTCTTTATGTAAAATTTTATGTTTCTTAAATATTTCTTTTCCTTTTTCTGTAAGAGTAAAATATTTTTCTTTTTTATTATCAATACTTTGAAACTGCTCTATATATCCTTTTTCTAAAAGCTTTCTTATTATCTTTAAAGCTCCACTTTTGGTAAAATTCATATATTTACTTAAACTTGTAATATTAGGATTTTGAGTTTTTCCAATAAAATCTATGCTATGAACATCACTTATATTTAATTCTGAATAATTTTTAGAAAAATCTTTTTTGTTAAATTCTTCTATTAATTGAAATACTGATATTAAATTATTTAATAATTTTTTATTTTCCATTTTATTTTTCCTTTTTAAATATTCTAACTGGTAATCCTGTCATTAATGGTGTTCTATACCAAATTATTAAAGTTTCTTCTAGCTTATTCATATCTTTTAAAGCATTAGAATCTAAATTTTCTATAACATAAGCTTGATTATCCTCACATTTTTTATCAACAACAATATGCTCTTCTCCTCTTCTAATTCCAGCACAATCTATTCCTATAAAGCTAACTTTTCTTTTTAAAAGCTCCTCTATAAGCTCCCAACTTAGTTGATAATGATTTTTAATATATATTTCACTTCCATATCCATTATTTTTTTGAATATCAGTGAAAAATATTACAAAATCTCCTTCTATTATTTTATAATTTTCTAATATTTCTATACCTATTTCTCTATTTAAGTCATAATTTCTACAATCTATAGTTATTGTTCTTCTTTCTATATATTTTTCAGGTATAAAGGTTTTATTGTAAACATCAATATGAGTTCCAATATGTCCACTCATCATTAAAGGGTTTTCATTTTTTCTTATAAAATCCCAAACTTTATCCTCATCAGATATTTTCATACTTATTTCTATCATAAAAAACCTCCTCTTTTTTAGTTAACTAGTTAACTAAATTGTAGGAAAAATTTTTTTAATTGTCAATATATTATTTTCTTGAAAAATATTTTTATAAAGATTTTATTTATTACTAATAATTTTTAAAGTATAGTAGTTCCATTAAAATCCTTTAATAAAATATAAAATTATGAATAAATAATATTTAAAAAAATGAAAATAAAAGGATTAACCTCTAAAATTATAGAAATTAATCCTTATTAATTAATAATTAAATATAATAAAAAATAAACTTATTAAAATAGATAACTTATTATTTAACATCATTCTTTAATGAAATAAGTTTATTAAAATTTCTTAGATAAATAATTCTATCTCTTTATAATCACTACATTTTCCTTCTAAGAAATCGATAAATGGTTTTATAGCATCTCCTTTAACTTCTCTTCCATTAAATTTACAGAATCTCACACAAGCATGGCATAAAATACATTTTGTAACATCAATTTCTCTATGATTTTCTTTTGATATAGCCTCTGTTGGACATACTTTAATACATTCTCCACAGTCTTTACAATTTTCATTTGGCTCTGGAGCTACTCCTCTACTTGGTCCATCTGCTTTATAAGGTCTATTTCCAGGTAACTCTATTCTTAAATCTCTTGATTTAGTGTCTAGTTTCTTTATTATTTCTTTTCCAAAGTTAAATGCTTTTTCTAAATCTTCAACAGTTGGACGACCTGCTGCTACCTTTGTTGTATAAGAGTGTGTACCTAAAAATGCTCCAGCTCCTATAACTACAAAATTATTTTCTTCAAATATATCTTGCATTTCTACAAAATAATCTTCAAAAGCTCTATTTCCATAAACTCCAACTAAAACAACAGGAGTATTATTTCCTTTTATTTTTCTTAAAGCTTCTCTTATAACTTTAGGAACTCTTCCAGCATATACAGGAGAACCTACTATAACTAATTCATCTTCTTTAAAAGTATATTCTTTTAAATCTTTCCAAGAAAAAGTAATATCTATATTTTCTATTTCTTTTCCTGTCCCTTTAGCAATATTCTCTACAACTTTTTTAGTTGAGTGAGTTGGACTAAAATAAAAAGTTGTAATTTTAGATATATTCATTTTTACTCCTCCTAAACTTTATTAAAATTATTTTAAAGGTTCTATAGCTTTTTCTAATATTCCAGTTAAATAAGCTAAGACTAAACCATAATTTGTGACTTTTAAATTTTTCTCATTACAAAATTTTATTCTATTTTCCATATTTTTTCTAGTTATCATACAACCACCACAATGGATAACTAAATCATATTTTGATAAATCTTCTGGAAAATCTTTTCCTGCTGAAAAGGTAAAGTTTATTTTCTTATTTAATTTTTTCTGTAAAAGAGTTGGAATTTTTACTCTTCCAATATCTTCATGGGAAGTATTATGAGTACAAGTTTCAGCTATTAAAACATTACTATTTTCTTTTAAAGTTTTAATAACTTCTATTCCTTCTATTAATTTGCTTATCTCTCCTTTTTGTCTAGCAAACAAGATAGAAAAACTTGTAAGAGGATATCTATTATCCACTATTTTATCTACATTTTTAAAAGCTTGAGAATCTGTTATAACTAGCTTTATATTTTTTTCCTCTTTTAAAACTTCTTCTAATTCTGTATCTCTACAAACTATTGATTTTATTCCATTATCTAAAGCATCTCTCAAAATTTGAACCTGTGGTAATATAAGTCTTCCTTTTGGAGCTTCTGAATCTATAGGTACTACCAATACAATTTTATCTCCATATTCCACTATACCTTTTAACAAGCTAGGTTCTTCTTCTAAAATATTTAACTTTTCTATTAAAGATTTTTTGAAATTTAATATAGAATCTCTGTTTTTAGTTGAAATAAATAAGCAATTATTTATTTTAGATTTTATTTCATTTTTCTTTTCTTCACTTAGTAACTCTTCTTTATTTACAACGATTAAATAAGGTAATGAATATTTTTTTAAAATTGAAATATTTTCTTGATATTCACTTTCAATAAAATTATTTCCATCAATAACATATATTGCAAAATCAGATTTTTTTATTTCATTGATAGTTTTTTCAATTCTTAGATTTCCCAATTTACTATTATCATTAAACCCTGCTGTATCTATAAATAACACAGGTCCAAATGGAATTAACTCCATTGCTTTTTTTACAGAGTCTGTTGTAGTCCCCTCTTCTGATGATACAATAGCAATATTTTGTTCTACTATACTATTTAATAAAGAAGATTTCCCCGAATTAACTGCTCCTACTATTACAATATTTACTCTATTTGAGTTTGGTGTGTTTTGCATTTTCTTCCTTTCTATTCTACTACTTTACTAAAAGATTTATCTATAATTTTAAGACCATCTACACCAGCACTAACTATTCCACCAGCATATCCAGCTCCTTCTCCTATAGGATAAAGACCTTTGATATTAATAGACTCTCCATTTTCATCTCTTAATATTCTTATTGGAGCTGAAGTTCTTGTTTCTGGAGCTATTAAGTTAGCCCTTTCACTAACAAATAATGGATTATTTTTTCCCCAATATCTTAAAGCCATTTTCATATTTCTTGTTATTACATCTGGAAAAAACTTATTTAAATCATATGGAGTCTTTTTCATTAAATAACTTGTTTTTATATCTCTATCTGTTATTTTTCCATCTAAGAAATCAGTTACACTTTGATAAATAGCTCCATAATCTTTTACTATTTCATAACTTTTCTTTTCTAATTCTTCTTGAAACTCCATTCCTGAAAATAAATCATCTCCAAATTCATTTTCTTTAATTCCAACTACAAGAGCTGAATTTGAAAACTCTCCATTTCTATCAGAATAACTCATTCCATTAACTAGAGAACCTCCCTTTTGAGAAGCAGCATTGACAATCACCCCTCCAGGACACATACAAAAAGAAAATACTCCTCTCTCTTCCTCATAATTATTATAAGTAAAATTATAGGTAGCTGCTCCTAAATTTTTGTGATTAGCAAACTTTCCATATTGCATTTTATCAATATCTTCTCTTGGATGTTCTATTCTAGCTCCTACAGCAAAAGGTTTACTTTCCATTTTAACACCTTTTTTATGTAGCATTCTATAAGTATCTCTTGCTGAATGACCTACTCCTAAAACTATTTTATCCACATCTAACTTTTCTATTTCATTTTTATTGTTATTTATTATAGCTCCTACAACTTTATTATTTTCAATAATTATTTCTTCTAATTTATTATTGAAATAAAATTTTCCACCCATAGAAATAATCTTTTCTCTAAGATTTTTTATAATACCTTTTAAAACATCAGTTCCTATATGAGGTTTATAATCCCACATTATTTCCTCTTGAGCCCCACATTCTACAAAAGTTTTAAATACTTTATCAATATATTCACTTCTTATTCTAGTATTTAATTTTCCATCAGAATAAGTTCCAGCTCCACCTTCTCCAAATTGAATATTTGAATTTTCATTTAATACTCCTGTATTAATAAAATTTTCTACTGATTTATCTCTAGAGTCAATATCCTCTCCTCTATCTATCACAATAGGTTTATATCCATATTCTACTAATCTTAAAGCTGAAAAAAGTCCTGCTGGTCCTGTTCCAACTACTAAAACTTTTTCCTCTTTATTTATAGGTTCTCTTTTTATATAAACATCTTCTTTTACAAGAGTAACATTTTTCATATTCTTTATATCAATATCTTTTTTTAGATGTACTTCTAAATTGTAAACAAACTTAATATCATTCTTTTTTCTACTGTCTATTGACCTTTTTAACCATAAAATTTTATCTATATTTTCTTTTTTTATTCCTTTTTTTATTATTTCTTTTTCTATTTCTTTATCTTGATTTTTTATCACTGGTATCATTATATTATTTATACAGATTTTCAATATATCACCTCTGTAAAAATTATACCATAATAAAAAAAAATGTGCTTATATATTTTATCTTTCTCTATCAAAAGTGTTATTTTATTTTTTCTATGAATATTTTATATTTTATGATATAATAATGTGTATGTATATTTTTTAAAGGAGGAGTATATGGAAGAATTGACAAAATTTCAGATTTTTTTAGAAGAAATTAAAATGGACGCATTAAAAATGTTACCTTCTATTGCTATGAAAATTGTTTGGGTTATATTTTTACTAGTAATTTTTAAACCTGTTAGTAAATCAATTATAAAGTTTTTTAAACTTTTATTTGATAAAAACAAAGTTGACCCATTATTAAAAAGTTTTATTATATCTTTTATTAATGTATTAATTTATATTTCTTTCTTTGTTTTAATCATTGGAGGAATAGGAGTAAGAGCTACATCTCTTGTTACTATATTAGGTACTGCAGGTTTGGCTGTAGGTTTGGCTTTACAAGGAAGTTTATCTAATTTAGCTGGAGGAGTTTTAATATTATTCTTTAAACCTTTTTCAAAAGGTGACTATATTATAACTAGTAGTGGTTCTGGAACTGTTGAGAGTATCTATATTCTTTATACTATTATTTCAACTGTTGAAAATTTTAGAATAACTATTCCTAATAGTGAACTAGCAAATTCAGCTGTTACAAATGTTTCTAGAAGTCCTGAAAGAATGATTGATACTATGATTAGTGTTAGTTATGATTCTGATATTGATTTAGTTAAGGAAACTTTAACTGCTATAGTTACAGAACATAAAAATATTCTTAAAGAAAAAGGCTATGTAATAAGACTTAAAAAACAAAATTCTAGCTCTTTAGATTTTGTATTGAGAGCTTGGGTTAAAAAAGAAGATTATTGGAATACTTTTTATGATTTAATGGAAATTATTGTTGTTAAATTTAGAGAGAAAAATATTGAAATTCCATATAATAAACTTGATGTTTATCAAAAGTAATTAAGATTTATTCATAAGTATTATATGAGGAGGAGTTATATGAAAAAATTATTTTTTATTTCTTTATTAATATCTTCTATTTTAGGTTGTTCTAATAGCAATGTAAAAAATATTAATTGTTATGACTATTTTAATAATAATTCTGTTAATTTTTCTGGAGGATTTGAAAATAGTGGTTACAATGTAAAAAGTAATATTGTTTCATTCAATGGAAAAAATTTATTAATAGAAAATATCACTGATACAGCTACTACAGTAGAGAAAGTCTATATCCTTGAAAAAGATTATGTTAAATTAGTTTCTACTACTGAAGGAAAAAATGTAAATTTAAAAGATTTAGATTTTGATAAAGGAGAAATTATTTTAAAATCTCCTATTAAAGTTGGAGATACTTGGACTTCAAATGGAAATAAATATATAGTTGTAGAAATAAATGATTCTATAATTAAAATAAAAAAAATATTCCCTAGTAATATAACTGAAATAACAACTTATGAAAAAGGTAAAGGAATAGTAGATAAAAAAATTAATTACTAAATATAGTAAAAGGAGCTGTTAGTTAACAGCTCCTTTTATTTTCAGATTTATTTAATATTAAAATCTATATCCTATACCAAAATTAACACCATAATTTTCTGTTTTATTACTTCCTATTGTATATGAAGTTCCTAAATTACAGAATAATCCTGATTCATTTTCTAGTTCAGTACCTAATGTGAAGTTTATAGAGTTTTCTGTTAAATTAGCACCTAAAACATTAAAGCTTCCTCCATTTACAAAGCTTCCTTCAAATTTCTTATCAGTATCACCAAATAATTTTGTATAATTTACCCCTGCTACAAATCTTAAAGTATTTCTATCTAATACAATTTTTTTTGTTATATCTACTCCAATTGTTGTATCAAAAACAGATATATCAGCATCTCTTAATTTAAAGTAAGAATCTTTTATATCATCTTGCTCTATATAAGTATATCCTAATCTTAATTTTGGTTCAAATAATATCTCATCAAACTTAGACATATATTTTACTTGTCCATATGCTGATAAGGAATTTGTATGATATGAAGTTTTTGAGAATAATCTACCAGCTTGGTTATCAGTATTATATTTTCCTAATTGATATCCAGCTCCAGCAGTAAAGTTATAATTTCCAATATTTCTTCTTGAATAAGCTCCTAAATAGAATATATCTCCTTTAGAAGTTCCACCATTAGAATCTAAATTTTGTTTTGAACCAGAGAAAACAAATCCCATTGATGTATCATCATCTACTCCATATTCTAAATTAGCCAATAATCCAGAAGTTTCTAAAGTAGAATCATAAGATTTTCCTAATGTTCCTCTTCTATCATATTGATTTTTATCATATAGAACTTTTCCTGAAGCTCCCCAATCTCCTGTTTTAGCTGTTCTATCCATTCCTAATAAAGTTTCTTCTGATAATTTAATATTTTCATAAGAAGCTTTTACTGTTTCAGCATAAATATTAGAAGAATAAATTGTATCTAGTTGTTTTTCTCTTAGAGATATTTCTCTACCTTCAAAATAATCACTAACATTTACAGCAGCATTATTAATATTATTTAAAATATTATTTCCTTTAAATAACTCATTATTATATCCTACTAATACTTTACTTTCTTTGTTTCCATCAGTTGATAAATCAGCTTTCTTTAAAACATATACTCCGTTGTTGTTATTAATTATTCCAACACCTATATCAGTAAAAGTATTACTTCCTAAAGAAATCTCTGTATCTTTTCCATAAATATAAGTAGTATCTAATACTAAATCTTCTTTATTCTCTGGTGTTCCTTTTAATATTACCCCGTTAGAATTTCCTAGAGCATTAGTTTTTCCATCACTATTGGCAACTTGTAATATTAGTTTTCCATCTTTATCTATATTAACAGTATTTCCAGCCTCTAATTTAGAATTAGAAGTTAATGTTAAGTTCCCTTTAATATCAGTAGTTTCTATATTTAAATTTCCTGATAATAAACTATTTCCTCTAGCTTCTAAAGATTTTACCTTTGTATCTCCATATATACTAGAATTTTCTAATATTAATTGTCCATTAGAAGAATTATCCCCTATATTTCCATTAACTCTTGTATTATTATTTAATGTTAATTTAGAAGCTTGTTCTTTAAATAAAATATCAACTGTATTATCTCCATTTCCATTTATAAAGCCTGAAGAAATTTTTAAATTTGTTACTGTTAAATTTCCACCATTACCAAAGTTAAGAGTAGTATCATTTATAGTTGTTTCATCTTCAGTTTTTACTGCTCCAATAATATTTAATGATTTTAAATCTATTGGTTTTTCTCCACCTTTGATTATTACTCCACCAGCTAAATAAATTCCCTCATTTTGATTTATTTCACTTATTTCAATTTCTTTATTTCCGATTACTTTATCATCTTTATCAAGAGCAACATTACCCTCTTTATCTATTAACATTCCTATACTATTAAATTCATTTCCAAATAAAGTTGAGACATCTACACTTTCTAATTCCTCTGCTGTTTTATCTTCAATTTTAATTTTTCCTATGTTTGTTGTTATTCCATTTCCATCTGAAACCTTATCATTTAAGTAAACTCCTATAGTTCCATAGTTTTCCAAATCAGAATCTTTTAAAGTTATAAATGTTCTACTTGAATCATCTTTAGGATTAGAAATATTAATAACACCTCTATTTACTATTTTTTCTCTTGTTTCAGAAGAATCCATAGTTATAGGAGCAGTTGTTTTATTAACTTTTCCTATAACTGAAATTTCATCAGTTGTTACTTCTGTTCCCTCTTTTACTTCTATATTATGGAAATCTTTAATAGATTTAATATCCCCTCTATATCCATCTAATATTAAATTAGAATTTTCTACCATAGATACTCCAGATTTTTCATCTAACTTTGTAGCCTTTCCTTGTCCATAAAGACTTCCTATTATTTTTCCTCCAGTAATATTTATAGTAGAATTTTTAACAGTTGATATTGCTCCAGCTGTGGCTATTCCTCCAGCTACTATATCTCCTTTTACTGTTCCACCTAAAATATTAATTACTGAATTTTCTACATAGGCTTTACCCATATTTCCTGTGGCTACTCCTCCACCAAATATAGCTACTCCCTCTCCTAAAGCTCCTACTTCTTTATAGTATGTTTTTATATCTTGAGTTCCTAGTGGTTTATCTGTTTTCATTAAACCATTTAGGTGTTTGTAACCAAACTCTGTTACTTCTCCACCTTTTATATTTATTGTACTTGTTCCTGAAGTTATAGCCTCAGCATTAGTTTTATTTGATTGTGAATCATCTATAGCTATTCCTCCACCAAATAATCCATCTATAGAACCACTATTTAAGTTGATTTCACTATCTTTTACCTTTGTGGTTACTTTTCCTTCAAAATTTAATCTTCCATCATAATTTCCACTTCCATAATAAAGAGCCAGTCCATTTCCTGAAACTCCTATTACTTCTGCTCCATTAATATTTATTGTAGATTTTTCTTTTACCTCTGTAGTTGAATTTGTCCAAGCATTACCTGTTGAAATTCCATTTCCTAATACTCCTACAACATAACCTCGTTTTAAATCTATATTTGTATTCTTAGCAGTAACTGTTGATACTCCTTTATCTGCAGCTATAGAAATTCCATTTCCACCTATTCCAACTACAATTCCTTTATCTCTTGTATTTTCTATAATTTTTTGAAGATTTTTTACTAATTCTTGTTTTTGAGAAATTCCTTTTATACCTGAAACTATATTAGGAATTTCTTTTTTATTTTCACTTAAATTTTTATTTACATTAACTACTATATTTGTATTTTCAACTTCCACTGTTGATGTTGATATTTTATCTTTTTCAGTAGGAGCTTTTCCTTGAGGAGAATTTTGATGAGATACTGCTAATCCACTTCCTAATATAACAGCTGCTGATGTATTTCCAGATAAATTAATATCTGTATCTTTAGAGTTTACTGTTGAAGTTCCCCCATCATTTAATCCAGAAACAGTAACTTTAATTCCTGATTTTTCTATTGTAAATTTATCATCTTTTAATGTTCCACCTAAAGTTTTATCTTTTAAAAATTGAGAAACATCTGTAGATAAAGCTGCTCCTCCTCCAAATATTCCTCCTACAACTCCTTGTTTAATATCTATATTAGTTTTTCCATTAGTTTCAGAATGAGCTTTTCCACCAAGAGTAGATACTGACATTCCTCCACCAAATAATCCTACTGTAATTCCATCTATTGTCTTTGTATCTTTATTTACTATTGTATCTATATTAATATTAGTATCTCCTGTTACTATTGAAGTAGATTGTCCACCAATTGCTGTAGATAAACCTCCTCCTGTAATTCCTGTTCCATTGGCTGTCCCCTTAAGATTTAATTCTGTATTTCCATTAATAGTAGTTGTTACATTTCCATTTAAATCTAAATCAAGACTAACTTTTGTTTTAAAGCTTCTTATTGAAACATCTTTCTCGGCTTCTACTTTTATATTTCCTAAAGAGATAGCTGTACTTCCTACACTTCCACCTATTAAATTTCCACTATTAACTGTTACAACTGAGTCTCCTTCTCTTGTTATTTTTAAATTTTCTTCTCTAGAAGATGATGTTATTTTAGTAGGTATGAAAGGAACATTTATTTCTCCTACTCCTACTCCCATATCTCCACCTATTAAACCTATTACTACAGGAGATGTTTTTCCTTCTAAATCTCCAATTTCTGTATTTGTTGACCCTTTAATTGTACTGAACCAATTAGTATTTGTTCTATCTAAAATTTCCAAAATTTTCTTTGAATTTTGTCCTAATCTATCTCCTGCTAATTTTCCTAAATTTTGAAGACTACTTACTCCATAACTATATTTTCCTTGACCAGCTAAAGCTCCTGTTATTACATAGCTTCCTTGGTTATTTTCGTCTACATAATTTTTGTTATGCTTTATACTTTGAGATAAGGCATTTCTTACATCTATTAAACTTTTGGCATTTTTTAAATCTTCTAGTAATAAATAAGCACTACCTTTTGTTTTAATTATTAGATTTCCATCTTTTCCAACAACAAACTTACTTGTTTTCAAATCATTTAGTGCTTTATTATCATAAACTCCTTTTGCAGAGTCCCAAGTTATTTTATCACTATCTGCACCAAAAACAACAGTACCAGCTATTAAAAATCCTACTACTGTTGCCATTGTAATTTTTACTTTTGATTTTAGAAATCTTTTTAAATTTTTTTCTGTTTCATTATAATGTTGCATATGGGTATCCTCCTTATTACTAAATAGAAATCTTTAGAATAAAAAGGCCTATTTCCCTCTACCTAACATACTAAATTTTTATATTTTTCTTTATTAAATAAACTCTCTCTAATTTTAGAATAACATATTTTCCTAAAAAAATCAATTGTTTTTCGTTATTTATATACTGTTTTTTTTACTTTTACTTCTATTTTAATATTAATTTTTAATTATTATTATTTTTTCTATTACAAATTATACTCTAAGATTTTGACCGTTATTTTATTTTCTAAATATATAACAAAAACTCGAGGTTTTACCCCCGAGTTTTTATTTTGAAAAGTTTTTGTAAATACTAACTATTTTTCTATTATACTTACTTCTACTCTTCTGTTTTGTGCTCTTCCTTCTCTAGTTGAGTTTGATACAGCTGGTTTAGTTTCTCCATATGCTTTTGTTTCTATTATTCTAGTTTCAACTTTAGAAGAATCTCCTAATATATTAGTTACTTCTTTTTCTATAGATTTTACTCTTCTTTCTGAAAGGCCTTTATTATATTTTTCTCTTCCTGTACTATCTGTATGACCTTCTATTAAGATTTTTCCATCTACTTTATTATCTTTTACATATTGAGCTACTTCTTTAACACTTTCTAACTCTTTGTCATCTGCTTTATCTTTATCAAATCCAAATAAAGATTTTACATTTAATAAGTTTTCAGGAATTCCATAATCATTAAATCTGAAAGTGAAAGTTAGTCCAACAGACCAATAATCTTCATCTCTTTCAAAATCTCTTTCTGTTCTTCCTTTTAATCCTATTGTTAGATAATCTTCTTTATCAAAGTTAACTCCTATTTCTCCAGCTAAAACTCCTCTAGTTTTTTCAAGAGCTTCTAATGATGAGTAACCTGTAGAATCATTTATTGTTCTTACTCTATTTTCATCATAGTTAGTTCCAAAGTCATAAGAATAATTAACATCTCCTAAAAGGCTTACTCTCCATTTTTCTCCTAAGTTTTTAGAAATATTTCCGTTAAGTCCTAACATTGCTTTACTACTAAAGTAGTCGTTAGATTTAACTTCTATTCCTATATCTCCTTTTTCTTTAATATGTTCAAAGATTCCATATTCAAGATTTAGACCTGTGTAAATTCCAACATTACTATTGTCTTTTACAAATATAGGTTTTCTTAATTGGTTATCTAAGCCAATTTGATAAGAACCATAATGAGCTTTTCTATTTATAGAATTATTATTTATATTTCTATCCATTCTATGATAGTTATAACCAATATCTCCTCTTGTAGTAAATGTAATTCCATTGTCATACTCTTTAATTCTGTGGATTCCTCCTCTTAATGAGTAAACATCTTCCTCAGTAGCAGAACCATCAAATTTAAATTCAGTTCCTACAAATCCTAAAGTATATCCATATCTATCTAGTCCGTCAAATTCTTTCATATAGTTAAGACCTTTTGTATAATATTTGTATCCTGCTATATTTTCATTGTTGTTTGTATATTCGTTATCAGTATAGATAATATTAAATTTAGAATTTTCATATGTTGTTGTACCTGAACCAATTAACTCTTTAAATGAGTTATCATATACTCTACTGATGTCTTGCATTCTTGATTGAAGGTTAGAATATGTATTAAGTCCTGTAACTTCACCCATTATTCTATTATATTCATAATTAAATATAGTAGTATTTCCTAAACTATCTAAGTAATAGTTTAGATTTTTCAATACATCACTATCTTTTCCACCATTAGCAAGGATATTATCTAAAGAGTCTTCTATGTTGTCATATCTATCTCCAACACTTATATCTTTATAATCTACTTTGCTGACAGTTAAATCTCCCTCAACTAATTCTGTATCAAATAGAGGTGATGTATTAATATTGATGTCAGCACTTGGGTCGATAAAGTCCTCTACTGTATATGATAATCCATCTCCTTCTAAAGCAAAGTTAGAATCTAGTTTAATATCTCCTGACATTTCAGGGGCTATAAATCCAGCTCCACCAGCAGTAATATCTATTGTAGGGTTATTTAACTTGATATTGTAATCAGTTTCTAATATTCCACCAATATTTGAGAAGTTGTCATTTACTTCTAGTATTCCATTTTCATTATCTACCACTAAACTTCCTTTATCTGATAAGTTTTTATCTAGTTCTACAGTACCTATTCCATTAGAAGAAGTTACATTAATAGTTCCTGTATTCTTTAATTCTCCAACTCCCATAATTCCAACACCATTATTTACAGTAAGTGTTCCATTATTTTCAAAGAAAGAAGAACTATCTATATACATTCCTATTCCATCATTTATATTTATAATACCTTTTTCTCCATTTGTAATAGTACCACCATTAATAGCTCCCATACCTATTAATAAAGTATTATATGGAAGATTATCATTATTTCCATATGAATATTCACCTTTTTCAAGATTAATAGTTCCATTATTTATAGCTTGAGAACCTTTACCTGTAGCTATCATTCCAGTTCCTTTACCTGTTACATTAATTTCTCCATCATTAGTAGCTATAGCTCCATAAGAAGCATGTATTCCAACTCCACCATTAGATACATCTATTTTTCCATTATTAGTGAAATCTACATATCCAGCTACTTGAACTCCTGCTCCTCCATTATTAGCTACTGTTATTTCTCCAGAGTTTGTTCCTTTAGCTCTTTCTCCTGTTCCTCCAACACCATTAGCCATATAAATTCCTACAGAAGCATAAGTTTTATCTCCTTCCATTACAGCTCCACCTACAGTAATATCTCCTGTATTTTCTACTTTATTTGCTCCAGCTGAGTAAATTCCTATAGAACCATCTCCAAGAGTCATATTAGAAGCATTATCTATAGTAATTGAATTTCCAGTATCTTTAATTGCTCCATCTTCATTCTTTGTTCTTGAAATAGCCATAATTCCTGTAGCTAGATTATTAATTTCCCAATCTCCATTTCCTACTGTTATTGTATTAGAAGTTCCATCTTTTGTTCCTACAGTATTTTTATAAATTCCAGCAGTTCCTTTTCCAGAAATATCAGCAGTACCATTATAAGTTATATTACCATTTTGAAGACTTGCTATTCCTGTTGTATTTTCTCCTGATACTACTAAATTTCCATTTGTAACTTCAATATCAGTATCTCTTCCAAATACTCCAATAGCTCCATCTGAAACTGTTATTGTTCCATCATTTACAGTAACAGTATGTAGATGGTCAGCTTGATTATTTTTATCTTCTATTATATTAGCTATTCCTATACTTCCTTCTCCTGTAGCTTGGATATTTCCATTATGAATTACATCATAATTTTTAGCATAGATACCATAACTATGGCTTCCTACTTCTATATCTCCAGTTCCTGTATATGAATGAGTCCAGTTTTTATCATTAGCTGTTAGATATACACCTATAGAGTTTTTATTTTCCTTAGGATTTTCTACACTTTCATCTAATCCAACTTTTATATCTCCATTAGCTACTATTACAGAATTTTGACCAAAGATTCCAATATTATGATTTCCATCTACTTTTATTAAATCTTTTCCTTGTTCAGAAGTTAAAGTTACACTACCTTGATTATCTCCGTCTTTATAATTATTTCTTCTAATAATAGTACCTATACTATCAGATGTAGTATTATCCATAGTAATATTAAAATCATTGATTGTTCCATAAGTTCTATCATAGATGGTTCCTATTGCATATTTAGTTCCTTGTAAATAATTAATATTTATCTTACTAGAATTTATATTGTCAGCATTTTGGTAATACATTCCTACTGAATAACCCTCTTTAGTTCCAGAACCTAAAGTTATAGTTGCATCTTCTTTTAATATATTTGGACGATTTATAGTCGAACCTTTAATAAGTATTCCTGTTCCACCATTTGTTACTGTAATATTAGAAATTTTTTCTCCACTAGTAGATTTAATATCTCCACCATTTTCAATTATCATTCCAATATTACCATTATTAACTTCTAAAGATGTAAGATTATTATTTGTAAAATCAAGTACTCCATTATTTACATGTAATAAAGCTCCATTTTTCTCTACTGCGATTCCTTTTAAAGATTCCATAGTTAAGTTACTATCTTTTACATAAACAGCAGTTCCACCTTCTCCTACAGAAATATTTCTATTAGAAGTTATTGTTACATTATCATCTATTGCATTATTAGTTTTAGTTCCAACAGAAGCTACTCCTATTCCTTCTTTACCAACAGTAATATCTCCTAATTTAATAGAATCAACAGAAGAATTATTAATATATAATCCTAAACTTTCACTTCCTAAAGTAATATTTCCTATCTCTGTAGATGTAGCTGAATAATTATTTAGATATATTCCTAAATTTCTATTCTTATTCTTGTCTCCTTCTATATTACCTATAGTTACTTTATTAGCATTTCCATTTAATATAGCACCTATACTATCAATACCTGTTAATTTAATATTGTTAGAAGTAATATCATTAGCTTTTGTACCTGTATAGTAAATTCCTGTAGCATAATCTCCAACAGTTATATTTCCAGTATTATTAATAATAGTGTCTTTTCCATAAATTCCTGTTGCAAGATATGATTTTTTTTCTTGGTCAGAATAAGTGCCAGAAATAGTAATATCTCCACTATTTGTAACAGTAATATTTTTTGTTCCACCATTTCCTATTCCAGCTATTCCTACTACTGAATTTCCAGATAAATTAATATTTCCGCTATTTGTTATTTTTACTTCTTTATCAATATTATCTGATTGTTTTCCTAAAAGTCCTACTATACCATCAGAAACTACTTCCTTTTTAGAATTTTCATTTGTAATATTTGCTGATGAAATAAGAGTTCCATCTATTACATAAGCTCCTACTCCTTGATAGTTTCCTGAAGCTACTGGATTTTCTATAGAATTATTAAATGAAATATTTGTTCCCTTTCCTAAAGTTACAGTTCCACCTTTAGAATATACTCCTACTGAATATCCTTGAAGATTTAAAGTATCTCCATTTGAAGTAGTAATATTAGAACCATTTCCTCCATAAATTCCTACTCCATAAGAAGTATTAATAGTATTTCCTCCAGTTAAAGCTATTACTCCAGAATTAGTATAAATTCCTATTCCTGTCTCTTTTGTGTCTGTTTTTGTATTAGGATCATTACCCTCTGAATAAGAATTTACATTTATTGTACTTTCTGATAAAGTTAGTTTAGTATTTTTATCGTTTTCTGAAGTTCCTACTACTATTCCTACACCTTTAACTAAAGAAATATCAGTATTAGAAACATTATAATTTCCATTAGCTTCTGATTTTAAATAGATTCCATAAGATAATAAACCTTTATTATTTTCACTTGGTTTTCCATCATTAGCGATAGCATCTATTGAAATATTAGAAATACTTACTCCTGAATCTAGTGCATAGATACCTGTAGAACCTTTAGCTAAAGTTATTTTCATTCTAGTTTCATCATTTTTAATTCCACCAATAGTAGTTCCTTTATTTACATTAGTATCTGTTGAATCTTTATCAGATTTTACTACTAAAGCTGTTGTTCCACTATTTTTTTCTAAGTTATTACTATCAGCAAGTTTAATATCACTAGAAATATTAGTTCCATCAGAATAGATAGCCACATTTCCACTAGCCATATCAAAGTTTCCTGTAGAACCAATCTCTACATTTTCCCCTTTAGTATAGATACCTATTCCTAAATGAGAATTTTGTGGATTTTCTTTATCAGTTTCGGCTTTTTCATTAGTGATAATATTTCCTGTATTTTCTAGTTTACTATTTCCTGTTAAGAATATTCCTGTTCCACTCTTTGTATTATTTGTTAAAGTAATAATTCCAGAGTTATTAACAGTTCCACCTAAAGAGGCTATACCAATACCTTTTTTAACATTTCCTAAAGTAATAGTTCCATTGTTATTTATTGTAGAACCTGCACTTGCTACTAATCCTGTTACATTTTCTACTTTATTATCTTCAAATGTTCCTATTGTTATTCCACCAGTACTTCTTTTTGTTAATGTACTACCATTAGCAACATATACACCTATAGTATTTGATTTATCTATTTCCACCTTAATAGAATTATCTGATATTACAGGACTATCTTGATTAGTAGATGTATAATAAATACCTACACTATTAGGAATCTTTCCATCTTTTTCTTTTCCTGTTCCAGTTATTTTAACTGTTCCACTTCCTGATAATATAGAATTATTTAAATATATTCCTGTACCATTACTTCCATTATTATGTAATGTTAAAAATTCATTTTCTTTAACTATAACATTAGAATTATTAGCATAAACACCTATTGCTTTTCCTTCTCCTGCACCTTTTAGAGTAATATTTCCTGAAATATTTTTATCTACTTTTGATGATGTATCAGCATTATTTAGTACAACTCCTATAGTTTGTACTCCATTAGAATTTACTTCTACATTTACATTAGATAAAGCTTTATTACTGTCTGAATAAATTCCTATAGCTCCATTTTCTGCTACTACTTTACCTCTTCCTGTATAACTAGAAGTTTCATCTAAATAAACTCCTATATTATGTTCATTATCTTTATTATTACTTGTTATAGTAATAGTAATAGTATTATTATTAGTTATTGTGCTTCCATTTTTACCAGCAATTATTATATTATCTTTTCCAAGAGTTGTTTTAGAAATCTCTTTATTAATAGTAATTTCACTACTATCTCCATAGATACCTATTCTATTATTTTTTATACCATTAAAACTAATATTTTCAGAAGTTATACCATTTTCTCCTAAAGTAATATCTGTTCCTTTTAATACTATACCTGTTGTATTATCATTATTTAAATTAATATTACCTATTGAAGTTATAGAGTTTTTATCTTCTTCTGTATTATTAGTATTATCAACATAAATTCCTATTCCATTAGTAGAATTTATATCGATAATTCCACTATTAGTTATAGTTCCGTTTGTATTAGCTGCTACCATACCAATAGAAGATGGATTATTATCAGCAAGTTGTCCATTAGAAGTTATAGTTATAGTTCCATTATTAGTTATAGTTCCTTTATCTAATACTCTTATTCCTCTTCCATTATTTCCTGAAACTGTTATTTCACTAGTATTAGTAACATCTCTACCATCTACTACTACTGCTTTTCCACCTATTACATTACCCATATTAATATCTTGATTTATAGTAATAGCACTATTAGTTTTTCCCTCTTCTCCTTTAGCATAAATTCCTATTCTATCAGTAGTATTTACAGAATCTTTAGAGTCTAAACTATTAAATACTAAATCCTTATTTAAAGTAAGAGAACTATCTCCATCTAAATATATTCCTGTAGCTCCATCTCCTAAAGTAATAGTACCTCCAGTAGTAACTTTAGAATTTTGAGCATAGATTCCTACTCCTGTACTATTTCCATCATTTGTATTAGAACCCACAGTAATATTTCCTGTATTAGTAATATCAGTATTTATTCCATAGATACCAACACTTGAGTCATCTTTTGTTCCTCCACCTACTTTTATAGTACCAGAGTTTGTAACTATTCCTTTAGCTTCAGTTGTTCCTCCATCAGCAAATATTCCTACTCCACCTGTTCCTGAAGAAACATCTATAGTTCCTTTATTATCAATATTTAATGGAGTAATTTTTCCACCAAATTTATTTTTATCATCTTTTCCATCTTTAGTAGCTTCTCCATAGATACCTATTCCATTATTTCCATAAACAGTAATAGATGAACCTTCATTAACTGCTACTGTAGAACCATTTTTAGAGAAAATTCCTATTCCATTATCGTTTACAGTATCATTTATTTTTAATCTTGGGTCATTTTCTACTACTATATGACCTGCCTTATCTTTTTCTCCTATATTAATTATTCCATAATCAATATAAGCACCTATTGTAGATTTAGTATTTTTATTTTCTTGAGATATTTCAGGAGCTTTATCCACTCTATTAGCTGTTAGAGTACTACCAATAATATTAATTTGAGTATCTTCTATTTCTGTAGCTTTTTCTCCATCTTTACTTTTATTAGAGCTAATACCTATTCCAATTACTTCTCCACTAAAATAAGTGTTAGCGTCATCATTAGATAAAGTAAGATTAGTATCTGTACTCATATTTATTTTAGATTTTTGGAATTTATATTTTTCTAAAAATTCTTTATTTTGCCCATTTAAATTAATAGTTCCATTTTCAATAGAAGCCATCTTATACCCTTCTGCTCCTTTTGAAACATCTCCAATAGTTACTGTTCCAACATAATCTTCTAATGAGTCTAATCCTGGCATTCCATTTTCATTTTTAGAATCAATAGTATAGTTTCCTTTTCCATCAATATTAAATACAGTTACACCACTAGAAGTAATATTGATTTTAGAATTATCAAAAATAATTTCTCTTTCGTCATTTCCATTTATATTCTTCTTAGTAGTATCTATATTAAATCCATAAGCACTTCCACCTAAAGTTAAAATAGAACCTTGAGTAAATTCAATTTTTCCTTTTTCTCCTTTTGTATAAAGAGCAAATCCATCTCCACTATATCCTAAGTTTCCACTTACATTAGTAGTAACACCATTAGAAACTAATCCTACTTTTGTTCCTGTTATATTAACATTTCCTGTTATATTAGTATCCTTTGTTTTTGTATATATTCCTGCTACAGAATTTCCTTCTCCCTCTATTGTAGTAAACATACCCTTAGAAGCAAAATTAATAGTTCCACCTTCAGAATATATTCCTACATTACCTTCAGCAGTTTGTGAATTAGAATTATCAATTACTTTAATAGTTCCACCTAAATTTAAAATATTATTATTATATATTCCTATTCCATTTTCACCATTTACAATTATAGTTCCAGTATTATTAAAGTTTCCAGTATTATATACTCCTACTCCCTCTTTTCCTGAAATTTCTATAGTTCCACTATTATTTCCTTTATTATCGTCCATAATAGCCATACCTATATTATTATCTCCAGTAAGAGAGATAGTTCCTTTATTAGTAGCTAGAGCTTTTCCTTCATTAAGGTTATCTCCATTTTGCCAATTACTATTATTTTCTCCATCTTCAAGGGAAATTTCTCCACTAGCCATCATACCTATCATATTATTAACTGTAGAATTTTCTTTATTAGAAATCTTACCTTTATTAGTTACACTTCCAGAAGAATTAGTATCTATATAAGTATCCCCATTTTCATCCCAAGATTGTCTAGTAGATTGCATAGCTACATTATAAAAGCTTTCATCTTTTACATCTTTTCCAGCTCCACTTACATCAATAATATTACTATTAGTTATACCATACATCTCACTTCTAAATAATACTGAGTTTTTAGCATTTGCTCCAAATCTTACATTATTTAGGTTTTCGCTAGTAATAACCATATCATTTTTATTATTATCAGAATAATTTTTATCTCTTACAAAACCAATAGTTTGGTCTCCATCTACTTTAATAGATATGTTTTCAAAGTTAGCAATAGGATTACTATATTTATTACTTAAACTTTTTCCTACTACCATTCCAGCATTTTGACTACCAGCTACAACTATATCACTTGTATAATTTTCTATTATTTTATTAGTTCCATTATCATTTTCTATAGTTATATTACCTTGTTTTCCTTCTTTATTTAAATTTCCAATTATTTTAGTTTCATCAAAATATATGTCAGATTTACTATAAATATTACCCATTCTAAATCCATAGTTTTGAGTAGTACCATCTCCTATATTGATTTTTCCTATATATACATCATCTTTTAAAGTAGCTCCTTTATTATTTCCAGCTTCATTTTCTTCAAAAGATATTCCTATATTATTACTAGGAGTAAAGTCTTTTTCATTTGGTAATAATTTTGGTTTCATTATATTAATTTCACCAGCATTTATAGTTTGCCCATTTCCTTTATTATCAGAAGTTTGTACTGAATCTATCATGATACCTATCATATTTTTATCCACAACTTCTTGTACACTTTCTTCATAAGAACCTTCATTAGGATTTAATCTATTTCCTATGTTAATTGTTCCTGAATTTAAAAGTATAGAATCTTTATCACTTGAATTTATATCTCCTAACTGATGTTCTAATCCTATTAAATTTCCATAAAGAGGACTTCCTGCATGGGCTTTTGAATTTGTTGTTGCTAAATTTAATTCTCCACTAAATTCTGTTATTTTTGTATTTTCTGAGTCTGATTGATTTAATCCATTTGTAACAGAAGATAAAAATATCCTTACATAAAGGTCTGTTTTATCAGTTCCATTTCTATTTCCTTCATAAGTAAGTGTAAATGGTCCTTCTACACTTACATCTTTTCCTATTACATCACTTATATAAGTTGTTGTTGTAGGAGCTTTTCCATTAGTTTCTTTATATCCACCTGCATATTGTCCATACTTAAGTTCTGTACCATTAATAAATAAACTTTTATCTCCACGAGTGTTATCAGTATCATAAAATAATCCTCCACCAGAAACCCAAATATTAAATCCTCTATCATCGGCTTTATAATGAGTATAGTTTCTTACAGCATAAAGGTCTTTTTCGTTTCCAGTAATATAATGTGGATTTGTATCTTTTTGTTCTAAACTTCCTGATTTTATTTTTACTGTATCAAGAGAAAAACTATCTGGAGTAGTTACATTTGGAGTATTTACATTTATTTCTCCTACCACAAAATTAGATAAATCCTTAACTTCATTTATTGTAGGAGCTACTATATCAGTTTTTATAGGTTGCCCTTTTATATTATCTATATTTACATTTGTTGAAACTTCTACCTTTTCTGGTGTTGATACTCCATTTGTCAAAGTATTAAATTTATCATCCTCAATACTCTCAACAGGCATTGTTAAATCACCAAGATTCAAATCTATATCTGGTAATTTATCATTAACAGCTACTTCTCCAACATTATCAAATTTAAAATCAGGTTCTTTTACTATACTATCTTCATTAGGTAATGGATTTTTTATATCTGGCACATTAGGTTTTATATCATCTCTAATATCAGGTATATCAATATTAGGTTCCTCTTTTTTATAAGATTTACTTCCAGATAAATGTCCACTTCTTCTACCTACTTCTACAGAAGTTATTATATGAGTACTTTTATCTTGTGCATTTTTTATTACAAACAAATCTTTTCTTAATTCCAATATTTTTTCAGCAATTTTTTCTTTTTCAGTTTTTAACAATTCTTGTCTTTCATTTAGAGAAAACTCTGCTCCTAAAACAATATTCCCAGTAATTAAAAATCCAACCAAAACAGAGAAAGAATATACTCCTTTTTTCTTTAAATATTTTTTTAAAGCCTTTTCAGTTTCCACCTTATTTATCATATTTATCCCTCTTCTTTCACAGAAAAACTATTTATTTTCTAACTTTTCTAATTCAGTAAATATTCTTTCATACTCTTTTTTCTGAAGTTCTAATATTTCTTGTTTTTCCTTTAGAGTGTATTCTTTTTCCTTAGAATATTTTTTTATAAGCTTCTCATATTTCTTATCTAATTTCTTCTGAACTTTTTCATTATAACTTCCTTTTAAAACCTCTACTTGTTTTTCAGCCTCTTTTAATTCCAAAAACTTAGATACAACTACTTCTTTACTTTCTAATATTTTATCTATTCTTCCATCTGTAAAAGTTTTTTGTCCTAATAAAATAAAGAAAATAAAAAAAGATATAACTATTTTCTTCATATTTTTCCTCCATTTTTATTATTTTTTTGACTTTTTTTTATAAAATAAATAATTTTTTATTTTTTTATTGAAAAAAGTCGAAAAATGTTAATTTTTTTTATAAAAAATATAAATATATTATAATTTTACTGCAAAAAAAAAAAAAAAAAAAAGCAATCCGTTTATTGCATTTTTTTGACCATTGTAATATAAATCCGTTCATTTTAGTATTAAACATTTATAAAAAAATAACTTTTGTATTTTTGTTGTTATATTTATTTTACAAATTTCAATATTTCTTTATTATTAAATATTTTTCTCTTGTAATAATATAAAAAAGGACCAATATAAATTAGTCCTTTTTTAACAAATATTCTTTTATAATTTTCATATCTTCTCTCATTTCTTCTAATTTACTAGAGAGATTTTTGGAATTTTCTTCTATATTTTTCTTTAAAAATTCAATTTCTCTATCATAGAGTATCTTATCAACCTTTTTATCTACCTCCTTTAAAATACTCTCAATATTTTTTTGAACTTCAATTTTACTAGCTTTTTTATTTAACTCCCTTTCAATATATTTATAGCCTGTGAATATGCCTAGAAAAATTGTAGCTATAAATTTTATAAATTCAATATTCATTTTTCACTAGGTTTAATCTGTCCAAAAATTTCATTAAAGATTTTATCATCTATTTTACTATCAGTCCTTTTTACCAATTCTTTTAATAATACAACTACTACTCTTTCTATTATAGATGTAGTAAAAAATTTTTTTAATACTCCTAATATCATAAGACCCCCTTTAGAGAAAAGGGGATATTCCTTTTGTTTTAATATCCCCTATCTACAAACTATTCATCTTGAGCATTAGCTATAAAGTACTCAAAAGCTACTATTTCAGCTTTTTCTTTTCCTATTCTTCCTATAGAAGCTTCTCCAGATTTAATCTCCTTATTTACTTGTTCAATCCATTCATCATAAGAAGTATAAGGACAAGGTTCTGGAAGTGGCTCTCCATCTAACTTCATTTTTTCTAAAGTAGCTAAAGTAAGTTTATCATCTGCTAATTCCTTATTGTAATTTACCTCCCTTTTTATTGATTCCTTTAATTTGTCTAAAGACTCCTGAACTATGATTTTTGCTTCTGAATTTTTCATTTCACATCACTCCTTTTGTATTTGTTTATTTTATTTCTCTGTACATAAATTGTAACAAAATTTTTTTATAAAGTTAAATCGCCAGTTTACACCTATTTACAGTAAATTTATTTTTTATACTTCATAGGTATTTTTTATTAAATCTTGGATATATTTTTCCATATCCTCCATAATCAAATTTTGATAATTATTATATTCAATAAGTCCCTCTATTCTTTTATCTTTTTTTCTAATAATATCTTTTAATTTATTAATCTCTATTTGAAATTCTTTCTTAAACTTATCTCTGTATATTTTTTCAATTACCTCTCTACAAGCTTCTATACTATCAAGTTTTATATTCTGTCTACTGATTCCCTCTCTAGTAACCAAATCCTTAATCTCTTTTCTCAATACTGTTCTAGTGTCCATAACCTCTCCTTTATACGAAATATTCGATTTTTAATTCCAAAAAATTTTATTATTATTCATATACATTTTTTAATCTACAATATTCAATATACTTCTTATTACTATCATTCTTTTTACTCCTATTTTTACAGATAAAATTTTTCTTTCTTCCAAAGCTTTATATAAAAAAGGTCTACTGACTTTTAAATATCTAGCTACAGATGTTAATTCTCCTAACTCCCCAAATTTTAATAAAATATTTTTTAACATCAATCTATTTACTTCATTTTTAGGTTTAGCTCTTTCTAAAATTTCCTCATCTGTTAAAAATTCAAAACTATTTTTTTCCTCCATTTAACCCTCCATAAAGTTTTAATCTTAAAAATTCAATAAAAATATTTGCTTCTTTCCATGAAAGAGAATTATATTCATAAGGACTAAAAGAAAAAATCTCTCTTTTGGTAAGTTTACAATACTCTTTTTTTAATTCTTCTTTTAACTCCTCTTTAGTTTTTCCATATTTTTTACTTAACAATCCCAATAAATAAAAAATATGCCTCATCTGTTTTAATGTCAATGGAAATTGATATTTATACATAATACCTCCCTTTTTATACGTTATATTCGTATAACATTTTTAAAAAAAAATATTCACATTTTTTCTTAATTATATTCGTTGAAATCGTATTTGTCAATAAAAATTTTATTTTTTTTAGAAAATAATGTATAATATTAGTGCCTAGATACGAAATAGACGAACTAAAAAGTTATTGAACTTTAGTTAGGAGTGTGAATATGCCAGTAAAAAAATTGTCCATTGTTTTGAAGGAGCTTCGGGAAAGTAGAGGACTTACTATAAAGAGGTTAGCTGAACTTACAGGACTTGGAAATGGAACTATTGGAGATATGGAAACAGGGAAAAGCCACGGAAGTAGAAAAAGCCTTGGAAAAATAGCAAAAGTATTAAACCTTACAACAGAGGAGAGAAATATTTTAGATAGTGCTTTTTTAGGAAGAGAAGTTATATCCAGTGACGACCCTAGAGTTACAAATCTTAATAAGAGAGAAAGACTTCAACATGATGATTTTATGAGAGATGCTCTTTTATTTTTCCAAGATGAAAAGGTTTCTGATGAGGATAAGCAAAAACTTTTTGACTCTCTACAAGAAGCATTTTTTACTATAAAGTTAGCAAATAAAAGAAAAAATAAATAGGTATATGGTTATGAAGAATATAAAAAGAAAGGCTAGAACATTAATAAAAGTTTGGGGAACGGCTAATCCTTTCAAACTTGCTGAATATCTAAAAATCATCATTATTTATGCTGATTTAGGCGAGATAAAAGGATATTCTATCAAAAGACTTAGAAAAAAACTTATATGTATCAATGAAAATCTAAGTGATTTTGATAAAATGGTAGTATGTGCCCACGAGTTAGGGCATTGTTGTTGTCATGATATATCAGATATGGCATTTTTATTAAATCGTACACAACTTATTAAAAAAAGCATATTGGAAAATGAAGCTAATGCTTTTGCTAGTGAACTTCTTAAAGATTATGAAGATTATACATATGATTCTAAAATTTCTTTTGATATTTTAGAAAAAATTAAGAAGAAAAAATAAGTATAAATTAGAAAGGATATTATTTATGAGTATAAGCAAATCTTTTGATAATATTTTGCTAGAATTAGATAGTGATAAAAAATATATTAATAAAGAAGTTTTTGAAAATACACCAAGTAGAATAGAGGAATTTTATAGAGATTTCTTTTCAGGAATGAAAGTTAATCCAATGGACTTTTTTAAAAATTCTTTTGATTGTGATAATAATAATATAATAATAGAAAAAAATCTAAGTTTTTATTCTATGTGTGAACATCATTTTTTACCATTTTTTGGAAAAATTTCTCTTGCTTATATCCCTAATAAAAAAATTATAGGGTTTGGAGATATTATAAAAGCTATTGAAATTCTATGTAAAAGACCTCAATTACAAGAAAGACTTACAGAAGAAATTGCTAATGTTATTTATGAGGGATTAGGAGCTATGGGAGTTTTTGTAATAGTAGAAGCTGAACATCTTTGTATGACTATGAGAGGAGTTAGAAAACCTGGTACAAAGATTATTACATCTTGTGAAAAGGGAATTTTTAAAGATAACTCATCTAAAAAACTAGAGGTTATGACATTATTAAAATTAAATGATTAAAGTATTAAATTTTTTATATTAATGTATATATACATTAATATTTTTTAAGGAGAATATATAAAATGGATAAAATTATTATTGAAAATCTTGAGCTTATAGCTAATCATGGAGTTTTCAAAGAGGAAAAATTCTTAGGACAAAAGTTTATAATTTCTGTAGAAATGACTACTGACACTAGAAAAGCTGGAAAGACTGGAGATTTATCTTCATCTACTCACTATGGTTTTGTAGCTGATGATATTGAAAAACTTTTTCTTAGTGAATCTTTTGATTTAATTGAAACTTGTGCTGAAAAAATTGCCCAAATGATACTTACTAAGTATAAACTTATAACTGAAGTAAAAGTAACTATAAAAAAACCTTGGGCTCCAATCAAAAAACATTTTGATTTTGTGGCTGTAGAAATTACTAGAAAATGGCATACTGCTTACCTTTCTCTTGGTTCTAACATGGGAGATAAAAAAGCAAACCTTTTAGAAGCTATTGAAAATATTAAAAAATTGGAAGATACTAAAGTTACAAAAGTTAGTACAATTTTAGAGACAGAACCTTATGGTTATACAGAGCAAGATATGTTTTTAAATGCTTGTATAGAGGTTAAAACTCTTTTGACTGCCTCTGAATTAATTGAAAAATTATTAGAAATAGAACTTTTAATGGGTAGAAAAAGAATTATTAAATGGGGACCTAGAATTATTGATTTAGATATATTACTATTTGATAATGATATTATAAATACAGAAAATTTGACTGTTCCTCACCCTTATATGTGTGATAGAATGTTTGTTTTAGAGCCTCTTTTTGAGATAGCACCTTATGTAATCCACCCTATTAAAAGAGCTTCTATAATGGAATTAAAAAAATTATTAGAGGAAAAATAAAAAAATATTAATGTATATATACATTAATATTAAAATTTTAGAATTTTTTATATTTATTTAAAAATAGTTGCTCTTTTAGTAACTATTTTTATTTTATTAATTATATATTTTTTTATTAAAATATGGTATATTAAATCATAACTTTTAATTTTTAGGAGTATATAATTATGAATAAAAGTTTTGATAAACACTTAAATTTATTTTGGAATTATAATGGAAATCCTTATTTAGAAGATAATTTAACTAGAGCTTTTATTGTTACTCTTTCTTCTCTTTCAAAACAAGAACAAATAAAATTTATAAATTTTTTTACTAATCAAAATTTAAACTATACAGAAGATATAACTATTACATTTGATTTACAAAATCCCTATATTTCTAAAGAAACTATTGCAAAAACTTCTAAGAAATTTTTGATAGGATTTAATCCTTCAGGAAAAGTTTGGGGAGATACAAAATATAATAGTATACTTAATTTGGATATTGATATAGATATAAAAAAATTAAATGAAAATAATTATAAAAAATATTTAGAAAATATTTTACCTAAAGAAACAAAAGAATTATTAGATGAAATTGATGAAAATAAACATAGTGGAGCTGAAAAAATAAAAGATATACTTTTAACAAAATTTTATAAAGGTGACGCTAGATTAGATGGTTGGATTTTTATTTTTAAAAATAATTTTTTAGATACAGTTATAGGAATAGAAACTAAGCTTTGGGACTTAGACCCATTCCAACTAGTTAATCACAAAGAAAAAATATTATCTTTAAAAAAAGATACTATTTTTAAAACATTTAAAGAAGTTTGTAACTATCTTAATAAAAATATCAATAATAATAAAATTGTTTTTCATTTTCTAAATTATATGGAGTTATTAGGTCATTATTCAAAAACAGAAAAAATTTCAGAATCTGATTTTACCTTTGCTTTTGAAAATAATGATTATTATTTACTTAATAAAAAATTCTCTAATTTTATAGATATGTATTTTACTTCTCCAAACTATAAAATTTTAGAAAAAAAATTTGATTTAGAATATAATAAAAAAACTAGAAGAATAATTATTAAAAAAATTGGAGAAAAAAATATTGGAAATATTTATTTCGATAGTTATTTTGAAAAAGAAAAAAAACTAGTTTTTTTCATAGGAACAGAAATAGGAGTTGCTAATCGTTATTCAAATGAAAAATTTTCTAAAAAAATTAATGATACTAATTTTAAACTTCTCTTAAATAAATATTATCCTAATGAAAATACTCAAGAACTTTATTCTAGTTTTGAAATACTTTTGAGAATAAATCAATGTAGTTACTCAAATCCAATATATATTACAAGTTCAAATTCTTTAAATAATATATTAGATAAAAAATTAGAATACAAATATATGAATCATTTAACTAAATATCAATGTATTGATTTCATAAAAAAGATTACAAATTTTAATGAAACTAATAGTTACTTAAAAGATAAAATCACTATATTAGAAAAAAGGGGTGGAGAAAATTCAGTTGCAGATAATTATAATATATTAAGTTATTTAAGATTTATAGATTTTATGAAACAACCTTTTATTTTAGAAATAGATGAAAATACTTTTATAGAAAAATTTCATCATATTTTAGAAAAACATATAATAGGATTAAAAAATATTTTTGACTATATCAACTAAAAGATTGGAGAGTTTATGAAAATTATAAAAACAAAAGATAAACAATTAGAAATTGGTAAAAGAACATTGATTATGGGAATACTTAATATTACTCCAGATTCTTTTTCTGATGGTGGAGATTATTATGATATTGACAAAGCTATAAATCATGCAAAAAAAATGATAAGAGATGGAGCTGATATTATAGATGTAGGTGGAATGTCTACTCGTCCAGGGCATGAAGAAATATCTGTTGAAGAAGAAATTAATAGAGTATTACCTGTTGTAAAGAGACTTGTAAAAGAGGTAGATTGTTTAATTTCTGTTGATACTTATAGATGGGAAGTAGCTTTGGAAGTTTTAAAAGCAGGGGCTCATATTATAAATGATGTATGGGGGCTTCAATATGACAATGGAGAGATGGCTAAAATTGTTGGAGAATACAAACCAATATTAGTGGTTATGCACAACCAAAATTCTAAAGAGTACAAAGAAGATATTATGTTATCTATGAGAAAGTTTTTTGAAAAAAGTTTTATGCTTATAGACAATAATAATATTCCTCGTGAAAATGTCTTTATTGACCCAGGAATTGGTTTTGGTAAAGATATCACTCTTAATCTTGAAGTTTTAAGAAGATTAGGAGAGTTAAAAGATATTGCTCCTATACTACTTGGTACTTCTCGTAAAAGATTTATAGGTACTTTACTTGGAGATGTGCCACCTAAAGAGAGATGTGAGGGAACTATATCTACTAATATTTTAAGTATTGATAAAGGTGTGGAAATTATAAGAGTACATGATGTGCTAGAACATAAAAAAGCTTTACTTGTAGCTGATAAAATAATAAGAGGGTAAATAATAAGCTATTTTATATTTTTATTATTATTTTTTATAATTTAAAATATAAAAATAGCTTTTTTTATATTTTGTTTTATGATATTATATAATATAAATATAAAAAGGAGGTTTTTTATGAAAATATATGAACCTTTAACAAAATTATATTATAAGGGCCTTAATACAGAAGAAATATATTTACAAAGAATTAATAATATTTGTTCTTATAATACTAATCTAAAAATATTTCCCATATTAAGAGGAGAAAGAGTCACTAAAAATGAGTTTTCTCTTTTTTATCTTCCAATAAATGAATTATCTTTATTGCAAGAAAAAATTTTTTTTAATAGTAAAGATATTTTATCTTTAGCTTCACTACTTCCAGAAGTAGCTCGTAAAGCTTGTATTAAAGATATAATGACAAATGAGATTAATAGAACAAATGGTATAGAGGGAGTTTATTCTACTAAAAAAGAGATTTATGAAAGTATGGCTTCTACTAAAACAACTCGTTATTCTGGAATAATTAATAAATATATACAAATTATAGATAATAATATTACTAATATAAATTCACCAGAAGAGATTAGAAAAATATATGATGATATTTTTTCTGAAGATATTTTAAAAAATCCAGAAAATCAATTAGATGGAAAATTATTTAGAAAAAATAAAATAAATATTTCAAATGGAGTTAGAAATATTCATACAGGAGATACAACAGAAGAAAATATAATTTCTCATCTTAATGATTTAATTAATTTTATGAATATAAAAGAGATTCCTTCATTGATAAAAGCTTCTATTGTTCACTATTATTTTGAATATATCCATCCTTTCTATGATGGAAATGGTAGATTTGGAAGACTTCTTTTTTCTATGTATCTTGCAAGAAAAATAGATATCTTTACAGGTTTATCTCTTTCTTATGCAATTTTTAGTGACAAAAAAACTTATTCAGACTTATTTTTAGAAACTTCTAATGTTAAAAATTATGGAGAAGTTACTTTTTTTATAACTGGTATGCTTAAGTTTATTATAAAAGGACAAGAAAGCATTATCCAAATGTTAAAGGATAAAATAGAGAAATTAAATTTTGCTTTTGCTTATACAGCTAAGCAAAATAATATTGAAGATATTGAAAAAACTATTTTAATTATCTATATACAAAGTTATATTTTTGCTAAAGAAAATCCTTTATCTGACAAAGAATTACTAACTTATATGGATTTTAAATCTATATTAACTTTAAAGAAACATTTAACAACTTTAACAAATAAAGGTTTTATTACTCAAACTTCAAATCGTCCAATAACTAGAACTATATCTGATAATCTAAAAGAGATATTTGATTAAATATCTTAATTTTACCTATAACTGATAAAATCATAAAAAAATAATTTCAATAGAAGAGAGGGAAAATATGAAAAAAATTATTATTTTAACCGATTTTAAAGGAGAACTTTCTTTAGATTTAAAAAATACACTAAAAAAAATCTTTGAAAATTATGTAATAATTGAAAATCTATATCTAAATAGCATAAAAGAAAATGATATTATTGATGGTGATGTTATCCTATTTATGTTAGAAAATAGATTTGAAAAATATAGCCATCATATAAAAAATAAAGAAAATGTTATAATTATTTCTAGAACTATAAAAAAAGAAGTATTAAAAAAACTAGAAGTTTTGCCAAAAGATGAACCTATTTTAGTTGTTAATGATTTTTATGAAACAACTTTACAACTAACTTCTTTATTATATAGGACTAAATATAAATATTTAAAACTAATTTCCTATAATGAAAAAGAAAAAAAGGATTTATCTTATATAAAATATGCTATTACACCAGGAATAAAAGAAAAAGTTCCTAAGGGAATCACAAATATAATTGATTTAGGAGTTAGAGTATTAGATTTATTTACTATTATTTCTATTGCAAATAAATTAAAATTAAATGAAAATATAAAAATTATCAATAATATACTTTTATATATTGATGAAATTGTTTTTATAAAAAATGGAATTGAAGAACATTATAGAGATTTATATCTAAAAAATAAAGAGTTAGAAGGATTATTAACTAATAATAGTGATGGTATTATTTTAATCAATGATAAGAATAAAATTTTATTTTTCAATAAGAGAGCCTGTGATTTTCTTAATATCCCTTTAGAAATAAATCAATATTTTTTCAAAATTATAGAATCTAATTTACATATTGAGAATTTTGAAAATAAAAAAAATGACATAATTGAAATAAAAGGAAATTTTTATTATATTTTATTTAATCAAATTAAACTATATAATAATCAATATCTTTTAATATCTCTTAAAGATATTACTGAATTAAAAAAATGGAAGATATTATAAAAGAAAAATTGATTTCTAATGGTTTTCTAGCAAAATATAATTTTTCAAAAATAATTTATAAATCTGACCTTATGAAAGAATGTATTGAAAAAGCTAAGATTTACTCTAAAAGTGATAATACTATATTGATAACGGGAGAAAGTGGAACAGGAAAAGAATTATTAGCTCAATCAATTCATAACAATTCTTCTAGAAAAAATTTCCCATTTATTGCTATTAATTGTGCTGCTATACCTGAAAATTTATTTGAAAGTGAATTATTTGGATATGAAAAAGGAGCTTTTACAGGAGCTTTATCTTCTGGAAAAAAAGGACTTCTTGAAAAAGCTAATAATGGAACTGTATTTTTAGATGAAATTGGAGATATGCCTATATCATTCCAAGCAAAATTATTACGGGCTATAGAGGAAAAACAAATTATGAGAATAGCTGGAAAAGAAAATATTAATATTAATGTAAGATTTATTTCAGCTACTAGTAAAAATTTATTTAAAGAAATGAATGAGGATAAATTTAGAATAGATTTATTTTATAGATTAAATGTTTTACCTTTAAGTGTTCCTCCTTTAAGAAAAAGAATAGAAGATATTACTCCTCTTTTTAAAACATTTATAGGAGATAAAAATATAAAAATTCCTGAAAATATTCAAAACGCTCTTAATAATCATTATTGGAAAGGAAATATAAGAGAATTAAGAAATGTAGCTGAATATTGGTTACTTATGAGAGATACTAATTCCCCACTTCCAGAATATCTTAACTTTAAAAAGGAAAATTTTGATGATGAAATTAAACTAAAAATTTTAAAATATATAAAAATAATTGGAAATAATATAGGACAAAATAAAATATTTAATTTTTTAAAAAATGATAATCTAACAATCTATAAATTTAAACAGATATTATCTGAATTGGCAAAAGAAAATTATATTAAAATAGAAGTTGGTAGAAAAGGATGTTCTTTAACTGAAAAAGGTTTAAATTTAATAAATGAAGAGTAAAAACAAAAATTCTATTTTTATTTTTCAATAATTAGAGATTATTACATAAATTATGTAATAATCTCTTTTTTTATAAATAAAATTTTAATAATAATATTTCTATTTTATTTTTATTTATTTTCTTTTTTTTATAATATTTTGTATATTTATAAATCATTATTTTCTATTTTTAAATTATTATTTTTATTTAAATGCTGGTATGAAAATTGCTTATTTATTCTTATAAATTATTTTTTTAAGGAGGATTTATGAAACCTTTAATTGGAATAACTACTTTTGATGAAATGAAAGATGGGATAAAAGGTATGTACTCTATAGTACATAAAAGATATGCTGATTCTGTTATTCTTGCTGGAGGTATTCCAGTACTAATTCCTTTAAATGAAAATATAGATGGAATTAAAGAATTAGTTAACAGATTAGATGGAATTATTTTAACTGGTGGTAATGAATATATTCAGCCACATCTATATGGAAGAAACTCTACAAGAGAAATCACAGAAATTAATCCTATAAGGGATTTAGTTGAACTAGAAGTTTTAAAAGAGGCTTATGAACAAAATAAAACTGTATTAGGTATTTGTAGAGGAATGCAACTTATAAATACTTTCTTTAAAGGAGACCTTTATCTAAATGTCTACAATGAAGTTGAAAATGTAGAATGTCATATGGCAAATAGTACTCAAAAATATTATCTTTATCATGATGTTAATTTAGTTAAAAATAGTTATTTAGAAAAAATATTAAATAAAGATAAAATAGGAGTTAATACTTTCCATACACAAGCTGTTAGAAATTTAGGAAAAGATTTAAAAATTTCTGCCATTTCTAATGATAAAATAATAGAGGCTATTGAACATAAAAATAATAATATTTTTGCTGTTCAATGGCATCCTGAAGCTTTAACTGAAAAATACAATGACCATTTAGAAATATTTAAATTCTTTGTAAAGAGATGTGGTGCCAATGAAAATTAATGATTTAGAAATTAGAGATGGTTTAAAAGAAGAAATTATAAATTTTAGAAGATATTTACATCAAAATCCTGAATTAAGTAATTTTGAATTCAATACTACTAAAGTATTAAAAGAAGAATTAGAAAAACTTGGTTTAGAAATTGTTGAAAGAAAGAATAAAACAGGAATTGTTGGAATATTTAAAAATCCTAATAATTCTGAAAATTGTAAAACTATCTTAATAAGAGCTGATATAGATGCTCTTCCAATGGAGGAATTGACAAATTGTCCTTATAAATCTCAAACTAAAAATGTTATGCACTCTTGTGGACATGATGGACATACAGCAGCTTTATTAGGAGCAATCAAAATTATTTTAGACAATAAAGATAAGATAAATGGAAATATAAAATTTTTATTCCAACATTCAGAAGAATTAGGTAGTGGAGCAAAAGAATGGGTTGATGAAGGAGTTCTTTCAAATCCAAATGTTGACGCTGTTTTAGGATACCATGTTATGCCTATTCCAGAAGGAAAAATAGGAATAAAAGAAAATGAAATGTGTGCTGCTTCCACTGTATTTGAAATATTAATTAAAGGAGTAGGAGGACATGGAGCTTATCCTCATAAAAATATCAATCCCATTTTTATAGGAACTGATATAATTCAAAAAGTCCCTGGAATGATAATTAATAAATTTGATGCTTTAGACTCATTAGTTATTAACTTCTGTACTTTTAATGGAGGAACAAAAGATAATATAGTTCCTGAAAGTGTAAGACTTTCTGGTACAATAAGAAGTTTAAAAAATTCTGTTGGAAAAAAAGCTGTAGAGATGTTAGAGAAACTTTCTAAAAATATAGCTGAAATCTATGATGGAGAAGCTACTGTAAATATACTAGCCAATATTCCAGCTGTTGAAAATGATAGTAGTTTAAATAAAATTATAGAAATTTCAGCAAAAAATATTTTAGGGGAAAATTCTGTAATTTTTCTCCAAAATGCTTCTATGGGCTCAGAAGATTTTGGACATTTAAAACAAAAAAATATAGAAGGAGCTTATTTCTATATTGGTTATTACAATGAAGATAAAAAATATACAATAAGTAACCATAATCCACAATTTGATTTTGATGATAGTATTTTATTTCCACTATCATTAGTTACTGTAGAAACTGTTATAAATTATTTTAATAGAGGTGATAAATAATGAGTAAAAAACTTTCTAAAAACTGGATAACATTACTTATTCTAGCATTAGCTGGTGGTTTAGTATTTAAAATTCCTTATTTAAAATACTCTTATTATGATGCTTTAATTGAAGCATTACAAATAGATGATATTCAATTAGGTGTCTTAACAAGTTCTTTTGGTATAGCCTCAATGGTTTGTTATTTTCCTGGAGGTTGGGTAGCAGATAAATTCAAAGCTAAAAATCTACTTTGTTTTTCTTTTATAGCACAAGGTCTCTTAGGTTTAATTTATTCTACTTTTCCTAATTATAATATAGTTTTATTAATACATATAGCTTATGGAGCTGTTGTTTGTTTAACTTATTGGTCTGTTGCTATAAAAGCTGTTCGTTTACTAGCTACTGGTGAAGATATTGGAAAAATGTTTGGCTTCTGGGAAGGTGGAAAACAAATTTCTGGTCTAATTATTTCTTATACAGCTTTGGCTATTTTTGCTAGATTTGATGTTGAAAGAATTGGTATGACTTGGATTTTAATAATTTATTCTTCAATATTAATTTCTATAGGAATTTTATTACTATTCCTATTAAAAAATGTTGAAAGTACAGAAAAATCTGCTATTTCTTTAAAAGATATGTTTACTATTTCTAAAGAACCTAAAGCTTGGATTTTTGGTTTAATGGTTTTCACAGCTTATCACTTCCATATTGGAATGAACTTAATAACTCCATATTTAACAAGATTATTTAATGTAAGTTCTACTAAAGCTTCTGGAATATCTATGTTTATGCTTTATGTAGTTGGATTCTTTGGAGCTGCTGTAGCTGGTACACTAGTTGATAAATTTAAATCAACTTTAAAAGTTGTTACTTATATGCTTGTTCTTGCTGTATTATCTCTTGTTTTATATTTGATAGTTCCAGTTAATATAAACTTTACTTTCATAATCATAACTTTATGGGGACTAGCTCAATTCTCAAACTTTGCCATCAGAGGAGTTTATTTCTCTTCATTAGGTGAAATTGGAGTTCCTAAAGAAAGAACTGGATTATTTATTGGATTTGCTTCTTTCATTGGATTTATCCCTGATACATATTTCCATATGTTAACAGGTTTCTTCTTAGGAAAATATCCTGGACAATTTGGATTTAAATTATGTTTCATCTATATGTTAGTAATGACTGTTTTATGTCTATTAGTAGTTTCTTACTTAAAAAATAAATATAAAATTGAAAACTAATTTTTAAAAAGGAGAGTTATATTTTACACCAAAATCTTATACTCCCCTTTATAAACTTCTTTTTTATTAATTAATTTGGAAAATATTTACATACTTTTGAGGGAAAAATGGATAAAGAATTTGAATATAGAGTCCTTAATTTAGCAGGAGATATAGGTGAAAATCTTTTAAAAAATGGTTCTGAGGTATATAGAGTAGAAAATAGTGTTTGTACTATTGCCAATTATTTTGGTTTTTTTCCTCAATGTTTTGCTACTTTAACTTGTATAATTATAACTTTTGAAAATTCTCAAGGAGAGATTATCTCTTTAGTAAGAAGAGTAAAAAATAGAGGTACTAATTTAGATAAAATTTATAAAATCTCCTCTTTGATTAAGAATATTAAAAATTATAATATCGAAAGTTTTGAAACAACTTTAAAAAACATAATAGAAGAAAAGCCAAATAATTTTATTATTAATACACTAGGCTTTTGTTTAGGAAGTAGTTTTTTTTCTATACTTTTTTTGGGTAAAATTGAAGATTTTATAGCTTCTTTAATTTCAGGATTTATAGTGGCTATTTTTTCAAAATTATCTGATAAATTAATATTAGGTTCCTTTTTTACTAATTTATTGTGTGGATTTATAGCTACAACATCAGCTTGTTTTTTTCAATATATAGGTTTTATTTCTGAAACTTCTATCACTATTATCTCTACTCTTATGATACTAGTTCCTGGAGTAGCTTTTATTAATTCTATGAGAGATATTTTTTCTGGAGACTTAGTAACTGGAATTTCTAGACTTTTAGAAGTAGTTATGATAGGAACATCTATTGCTATTGGGTCTGGAATTGCCTTAAAACTTTTTTTACATTAGGAGAAAAAATGGATGTATATTTTAATAATTGTTTTATCCAAGTAATTGCTGCTATTATAACAACTATTGGTTTTGGAATAATATTTAATATAAAAGGAAAAAATCTTTTTCATACTGGAATAGCAGGTGGAATAAGTTGGGCTATCTTTCTTTTGGGAAAATATTTTTATTTATCTGATGGTCCAACTTATTTTTTAGCAACTCTTTGCTTATCCATATACTCAGAAATAATGGCTAGAAAATTAAAAACACCTGTAACAACTTTACTTATAGCTGCTCTTATTCCTTTAGCTCCTGGAGGAGGAATTTATTATATGATGTATAATATAATTGAAAAAAATTATCTCATAGCTTTTGAAAAGGGCATGAGTACTTTTATTATTGCTGGAGCTATGTCTATTGGAATTTTTACTGCTACTAATATTATGAGGATAGTAAAAACTTATTCTAAAATACTATAAAAATAAAAGAAAAATAGACCTAAGTATTTTATACTTAAGTCTATTTTTTGTATATACAAACATTCCTTGGGAGAATATGTATTAGCTATTTTATATTTACACTATTGATGTAACTTTTATGAGAGATATTTGACATTAACTCAAATGTATCAAATTGCTTTGGTACGATTAAAGAACAAGTGAACATTTTTTCTTCTTCTATTTTCTTTATATTTTTTATTTTTATATTCATCTCTCTCAAAGTATTATAAATCTCTGCCACATTTGAATTTATACATTCATTTTCATTAAAGATTACTTCTAAATCAACAGTATATCTTTTATTAATAAGAGATGTTTCGATTTGCTTTAATGTTACTAAAACAACTATAATAGCTATCCCTGCTGGTAAAGCTAGGGAATAAAATCCCCAACCAATTCCAAGACCTAAACATCCTGTTGCCCAAATTGAAGCTGCTGTAGTAAGTCCTCCTATTGTTCCTTTTTCTCTCATTATAGTTCCTGCACCTAAAAAACCTATTCCACTAACTACTTGAGCACCTATTCGTCCTAAATCTGTCTTCATTACTTGAGAAACTTCTGGATAAATCAAAGCAAAATTTATAATATTAACTCTTAATTGGTCTTGAACCATAGAAACAATACAAGCTCCTAAACACACAAGGATATGTGTTCTAAATCCTGCTGGTCTATTATGAACACCTCTTTCATAACCAATCATTCCACCAATTATGATAGCTACTAGTATTCTAATAATTATTTCTTTATTTAATAATACTAAATTAAATGAATCATTCATCTTAGACCTCCTTTAAAAAAAATAGACTCCCCCATTAAAATATGAAAAAGTCCTCTCTATCTCCACTTTTTATTAACTTGTTGAGTTTTATTATAGCACTAAATACTAAAATAGTCAAACACTTTTTTAAAAAATAACAAAAAAAATGAATATTCTATTTATTTTAATTAAATTCTTTAATTAATTAACACAAATATTTTATTTAATTTAAAATATTTCCTTACAAAATAATAAAATATTTAACATAATATAAAAAAACTTGACAAAAAATAGAAATAGATATATACTATTATCATTAAATTTAATAAGCTTTAGTGATTAGAGAGAAAGCTAAAAAATTTGAAACTTTTTAGTGTTTCTCTTTTTTTTGTTACTAAGTTTTAACATTAATAAATATTATAATATATATTAATGTTAAAAATATGTTAATTACTTTAAATAATTGTAAACAAATTTGAAAAAAATATTTTTTCATGTTATTCTAAAAAAAGAAAATATTTATAAGGGGGAAAAATGACAAAAAACTTTGCTCACAGAGGATTTAGTGGATGTTATCCTGAAAATACTATGCTTGCTTTTGAAAAAGCTGTAGAAGTAGGGGCTGATGGAATTGAATTAGATGTTCAACTTACTAAAGATGGAGAAGTAGTAATTATTCATGATGAAACTATTGACCGTACTACTGATGGAAAAGGAACTGTAGTTTCTTTTACTTATGAGGAATTACAAAAATTTGATGCTTCTTTTAAATTTAGAGGTCAAATGGGATTTAATAAAATACCAACTTTAAGAGAATATTTTGAACTTGTAAAAGATACTAATATTATTACAAATATTGAATTAAAAACAGGAATTAACGAATATTTTGGAATCGAAGAAAAAGTTTGGGAATTAATTAAAGAATATAAATTAGAAGAAAAAGTTATAATCTCTAGTTTCAATCATTATTCTATATTAAGAATGAAAAAAATAGCTCCTTCATTAAAATGTGGATTATTAAGTGAAACATGGATTGTTGATGCTGGTAAATATACTGAAAATTTAGGTATTGAATGTTATCATCCTCATTTTGCTAATATGACTAAAGATATAGTAAAAGAAATTAAATCTCATGGAATTGAAATAAATACTTGGACTGTTAATAAAGAAGAGGATATGAGAGATTTAATTGAAAAAGGTATTGATATTATTATAGGAAATTATCCTGATTTAGCAAAAAAAATCATAAACGAATATAAATAAAACTAAGGGGGATTTATTTTATGGAACAATTAGAACAAATTTTACTTATTGCTAATAAGTGGTTATGGGGAAGATGGCTTGTATTTGTACTTTTAGGACTTGCTATGTTATATACTTTTACTAATAATTTTATTCAAATCAGATATTTTAAATTTATTATTAAAAAGACTTTGATTGACTCTTTCAAAGCTAGAAATGAAGAAAAAGGAAATGGTTCTATCTCTTCTTTTAAAGCTATGATGGTTACTTTAGCTGGTAATGTTGGTGGAGGAAACGTAGTTGGTATAGCTACAGCTATAGCTACTGGAGGAATGGGAGCTGTATTTTGGATGTGGTTTGCTGCTTTCTTTGGAATGGCTTTAAAATATGGAGAGATTGTTCTTTCTCAAATGTATCGTGGAAAAGACTCTGAAGGAAATCTTTTAAGTGGACCTATGTATTATATTAGAGATGGTTTAAAAGCTCCATGGTTAGGAGTAGTAATTGCTGTTTTAATGTGTACTAAAATGATGGGAGCTAACCTTGTTCAATCTAATACAATTTCTGGTATCTTAAAAGCTAATTATAATATACCTACTGTAGTTACAGGAGCTTGTTTAATTTGTTTATTAATGGCTATCACTCTTGGAGGATTAAAAAGAGTAGCTAATATTGCTACATCTTTAGTTCCTACTATGTCAATTTTCTATATAGTTGTTGGTTTATTAGTAATAATATTAAATATCCAAGCTGTTCCTTCTGTATTTGCTAAAATATTCTCTGAAGCTTTCTCTTTTGAAGCTGTAGCTGGTGGAACAGGTGGTTATGTAATGACTAGAGCTTTACAATATGGAATTACTCGTGGAATGTATTCTAACGAAGCTGGAGAAGGTACAGCTCCTTTTGCCCATGGTTCAGCTATTGTTGAACACCCTTGTGAAGAAGGAATTGCTGGAGTTACAGAAGTTTTTGTTGATACTATCATTATTTGTACAATAACAGCTTTAGTTGTTGGTGTTACTGATATGTATCAAAGTGGTGTTAGTGCTACTGTTATGGCTATTGAGTCTTTTGGAACTATCTGGATGCCACTAAAACATATAGCTACTTTTGCTCTATTAATTTTCTGTTTCACAACTTTAATGGGACAATGGTTTAATGCTGCTAAAAGTTTCACTTACGCTTTTGGACCTCATATCACAGCTAAAGTTAAATATATATTCCCATTCTTATGTATAGTTGGAGCTACTACTAAAATAGATTTAGTATGGACAATTCAAGATTTAGCTATGGGACTTGTTATTATCCCTAACTTAATAGCTTTAATTATACTATTCCCTCAAGTTAGAGAAAAAACTAAAGAATATTTCTCTGACCCTAAATTCTATCCAGGAGCAAAAAAATAAGATAGAAAATAATTATTATAAAAAAGGTGGTGTAATTATACACCACCATTTTTTATTTCCTCCCACAAAAATTCCTAGTAATCATTTTATTATAATTTATAAGTTATTTTTCCTGTAGCTGTTGATTCTCCATCAGTTTCTATTGAATATCCTACTCCAACCTCTACTTTATCTACTAAATCAAATGTTGCTGATACTGTAGCTGTACCTACTCCACCTTCATGTCTTTTTACTGGTGTAGAAAATTCTTTTTCTACATCTAATACTGTAAAATCATCTCTCCAGTCATCAACATTCATTAATTCTTTTTTCCATCCTAAATCTAAAGCAAATTTAACATTTGATTTATCTGTTAATTTTACTTTTTGACCTAATGTAGCTTTTACATAAACTTCATTGGAAATATTTTGACTTTCCTCTATTTTAGCATTATTCCATTTTCCACCATCAATAGTTTTTATTCCACCATTTTCTTCAAATTCATCATGTCCAAAGAAAGTTGTATTTAATCCAGCTGTTAATTTTAAATTACTCATATCTGTAAAAGATATCTCTTTTGATAATTGGTTTTTCATACTAATACTATATGAATCAAAGTCTGCTGTTCTTCCAACTCCTTCTTCATGGTTTCTTTTAACTTTATTATTACTATATATACCATTTAAAGCTAATGTATATGTATTGTTGTTTTCCATTTCTCTATTAAATGTATATCCCATTACAAATGAATTTAAATCATTTTTACTTTTATTTGAATACTCTATTTTTCCAGCTTGATATCCCATAAAAATATTATCTCCTTGCATAAATGCGTTATCTTGAGATAAAACTAATGTTGTTTCTTTTAAATTGTATGGGATTGTTCTATATACATCATCACTATTTTCTTTTGTATTTCTATAGAAAGCTCCTAATTTAAAATTGTTTAATTCTACTACTGCCTCTGTTCCACTTTCACTTTGATTTGTATATACACCACTTATATATTGTTTAGAAAGTAATTTATCTTGAACTTCAACAAGATTTGTTCCTCTATCTAAAATTTGAGCATTAAGGTTGGCATATTCTTTTGAAGAAATATCATATCTCTTTAGTGACATTCCACCACTTTCTTCAAATAAAATATATAAATTATCTAAATCTTGAGTCATAGATGTATAACCATCTACTTTTCCTTCAGCTATTTGAATTGTTTTTCCTGTATTTGTTGTAATAAATAATCCATGTCTTCTTTGTGGTTTATCTTTTGTATAACTTACTAAATATACTTGGTCATCTAAAGCTAAAGTATTACTTTCACATTGGGCTATATCATCTGGGATAAAATTTTCCTCTACTCTTTCCCAAGTTTTTCCATTATCTGATGTACAATAAACTACTCTTTTTTTATTTTCCCTACCTGTTTCTGCTTTTGCAGCAAGATATATTTTTCCATTATGATGGAAAATATTTGATTCACTTGTAACATCTGGTTTTCCTGCTTCACCTTCAGGATAGTTTTCTGGTCTTAACATTCCTGAAGCTTTCCATGTTTTTCCTCCATCTTCACTATAAATATATCCCGAAGTACAAGTTTTCTTATCTGGTTTATCTGTATCGTGATGCCAAGCTTGAACAGGCATATAAATAGTTCCATTATATGTCATTCCACTTCCTGGTCCTTGTAACATAAATTTATATCCATTAGGTAATAAATCTTTCATACTTTGACCTTTATCCCATGTTTTTCCTCCATCTTTTGAAGTATACATAATAAAATCAAAGTCTCCTGTTTTATCCCCTATCCATTTATCGTTTTGATATCCAAATAAAAAAGTATTTCCTGAATTTGGGTCATGAACAATAGCAGGGTCAGATATTCCTAATTTATGACTTCCATTTGGTCTATTAACTTCTTTATCAGGTATTAACAATTGCTCTTCTGACCAAGTATTTCCCCCATCATGAGATACTTTTACAGCAAACCCTATTCCATCTTGAAGACCTATATCATTCCATCCATTTGGTCTATGGTCTCCAACAGCTATTAAAGTTCCTTGTGAAGTTGAAGTTAAAGCTGGTATTCTATAGTAGTTTCCTTCATTTTGCCCTGGTTTATCAGCTTTATAAATTTCCATTTTTTCATTCCATCCATCTCCAGCCATAACTCCAGTTGCTAAAGCACAAAATAATGTAAGTAGTGTTAGTTTTTTCATCAGTATTATTTCCTCCTAGTAAAATTTTAAATAAAGTATTCAATTTTTATTTTGTATTTTTATGCACTCGAGAACATGGAATGAGTATACTATAAAAAATAATTTTTTTCAATCTTTTTTTGTTATATTACATACATTTTTTTATAAAATAATACATTTTAATTATAATATTAACATAGACTTTACTTACTATTTTAAAAACAGAAAATTATCTTGAAATAATATTAGGTGTTATTTTATAAATATTCTTCTCAATTATATTGCAAATTCTAAGTATTCTCAAAAAAATTATTTTTCTTTTTTATTAAATTACTAAATGTCCAATTTTTTTTATATGTTAACTTTAATTAAACATTAAAATTAAATAAAAATTAATATAACAGTTATTTATGTAATTATTATAAAAAAAAGTGGTGTAATTATACACCACCATTTTTTTTATTTCATTTTCTTTAATATTTTCCCTAAATCTTTTTTTATTATTTTTTCTATATCCTCAGCTATATACCTAGCTTCTTCCATATTCATTCCTATATTTTCAGCAACTTTTAATATATTTTTTATAGTTGGATTTTTTCCCTCTCCATCTATTGTTGTAGCATGTTCTCCATTTATAGAATAACTATAAGTCAAATCATAAGCTGGAGAAAGTTTCCATTTTTTTGTATCCTCATCATAAATAAATGAAAAATTCTTTGAATGGTCATCTCTATTATGAGCAAAAACATTAAAACACATTAATCTATACATTTTTCTTACTTCATCAAAACTATCTGTAAGTTTTAAAGTAAGTTGCATTAAAGTATTATAATCAAGATTAGGTAATCTATGAGAAGTTTCTAATAATCCACTTACAGAAATCATATGTATTCTTTTTTCTTTTCCATCTTCAGTCAATTTTCTATCAAATCTTTTTACTCCAAAATATCCTGATGAAATTTTTGAAGAAAATAATTTTGTTTCAGGAAATTCGATTCCACATTTTCTAGCACATAATGAATATTCATACTCTATTTTTCCTATATCTTTTACATCATAAGAAGATGGGAATTTTATTATCCATTCTTCATTGTTTATATTAGTTAAAATCTTTGGTCTTGCTCCCCCTGAAGAACCTCCAAGTAAAAAAAGTTTGTCTAAATTTTCTGAATAATTTGTATTTAAAATTTCATTACAAGCTATAGCTAATTTATCTAAATCACTCTCTTTTTCTTCTATTTTAAAATTATAGTCTGGTCTATAAGTTAATGCTCCCATTCCAGATTCTCCAACTATAGCTAATCTATTTAATGAATTTATTTCTCTAGGATTTATTTTTTGATTAAGAAGCATTCTATCTACTAAAAGTTTACCCCAACCATCAGGCAAACTATCAGAAAATACTCCAAATAATCCATCAAAAGGGTCTATCTTTGGAATAAAAACTTTTTTTACTAAAGGTAAACTAAATGGACTTATAGAAAAACCCTCCACTAACCATTTACTATCATATTCAAAAGCTACAAGATTATTTGATAATATAGCTAAAGTTCCTACTTTTATGTTATTATAAAATACCTGTAAAGATTTAATAATTTCCATTAATAATCTCCTCTATAGAATAATACTCTTTTTTCTTAAATAATTCTAAAAATTCTTCTTCACATTCTAAGGCAATAGCAATTTTTATAAGAGAAAATAGAGAAATTTCACCTGTATTTTCAAATCTTTTTATAGAACCAAAACTCACCCCCGACTTTTTGGCTAATTCCTCCTGTGTCAATTTTAATTCTTTTCTTTTTCTCCTAACATTTTTTACTATTTCTAATTGAATTTCTTTAGGTGTTGTATTCTTTAAAAAATCAAATTCCATATATAATATATTATCTAAAATATATAAAAAAGTCAATATTTAGATAATATATTATATATTAAAAAAAGTGGTGTAATTATACACCACCAATTTTTTTATTAGAGAGAATTTATATTATCCTTCTATTTGAATATATCTTTTTTCAGGTAATTTTTCTTGAATTTCTTTTTTTGGAACTTCTAGTTTCAAAATACCATTTTCAAATTTACCTTTTATATCTTCTTGAGTTAGATTTTCACCAATGTAGAAACTTCTAGTACATTGTCCTGTATATCTTTCTTTTCTTATATATCTTCCTTCATTGTCTTTTTCATCTTTATTTTCATTGTGAGAAGCTGTGATAACTAAATATCCATTATTAATTTCAGCTTTTATATCTTCTTTAGCAAATCCTGGAAGTTCTACTTCTAATAAATATGAGTTTTCTAACTCTTTAATATCTGTGCTACCCATTGATTTTTGGTTTTTAAAACCATCCATAAAGAAATCATCATCAAAAACATCATTCATAAATCCTCTTCTAAAAATACTTGGCATCAACATATATACCATCTCCTTAATATAAACAATATTTTTAAATTTTTATTATTTTCTTTTTATATGTTCTAAATACCTTTTCCTCATCTACAAACTTATTATACAACTTTTTGTTAGCACTGTCAATAGATGAGTGCTAATTTTTTTAAAATTTTTTTATAGGGCAACTCTTAGGACTGTACCTAGGTTTTAAAGGATTTAAAGAAAATTTTTTATAATTTTTCTTTAAAATTTTTTATAATTTTTCTGTTTTTTTTATAAAAAATAGCCCAGAGAAAAAAATCTCTAGGCTATAAATTTTTTTATATGAATAATAAAATTAACATAATTCTTTATTTATTTTTTATTTTGAATATTTCCCCATCCTTCTTGAAGAGATTGAGATACTAAATTTAAAATATCGCTTATAGACAGTATTCTAGCTTGTCCTCTTGCTGGTTGTAATTTTCCTTCTGGAGTAATCCAGATAAATCTATACCCATATTCTGAAGTTCCATCATCATAAATATATTCACAATATTGAAATGCTAAATCCCAAATACCTAATTGATTAAATTTTCTTGTTTCTTTAATTACATTTACATGAGCCATAAAATACCTCCTAAAATATTAATCTTTAAAATATAAAGTTTTAATAATATTACTTAATCTTTCAGCTTCTTGTTTTGTTAAATCTCTTGGAATAGTTATTGTTACACTTTCTTTTCCTGGTCTTAAAGGTAAAGTGATGGTTTCAAATTTATTTGAATTATCTTCTATTTCTTCATTTTTTAAAATTTTTTCAATCAATTCACTATATTTATTTAATCTTGCTGATGTATGTCTAGTTTTTAAAATACTTCTCATTTCCATTGGCATATCTTTTCTTTGTTTTACATCTAAAAATTTTACTTTTCTTTGATTTCTATAATCATCTTCTAAAGGAATATTATCATTATAAAAATAATCAGAAGTTATTTGGGCAAAATATATATTATCTCCATTTGGAATAATTACTATATCTCCTTCTTTCATTTCATTTACAAAAATATTTAAATTTGTATGTGCCATTCCATCATATTTCTCTTTTAAATTACAATGTTTTAAATTACCCGAATCACTCCAACCTACTGCTATAATACTTTGTTCTAAAAACTCATTCATTCTATTATGTTGACTTGGATTAGGACGAAGCAAAAAATAATTTTTATTCATAATCTTATCCCCCTTTATAAATATTTTACTTATTGTATTTTTATATTATCACCTTTTAATCTAAAAGTCAATATATTTTTTATTTTAGTTATCTATGAAATTTCTAATTTCTAAATTAAAAATAGCCCAGAGAAAAAAATCTCTAGGCTATAAATTAAATTTTATACTTCTATCTCTCTCATACCAACAGTACTAAAGAACATTATAGAGAACACCAAAGTTAACATTTCATTTACAGGTGCACTCATCCATATACCCCTACTATTAAACATAGTTGGGAAAATATAAAGTAGGGTATTTATAATTATAATACCTCTTAAGACACTTAAAACAACAGATACTTTAGGGTTTTCAATAGCTGTGAAATAAGCACCTATTATTATATTAAGTCCCATTAAAATATATGTAAAACTATAGATTGTAATAGCTTCTTTTGTAATCTCATAAAGGATAACATCATTTTTTACAAATACAGATATTATATCAGTTGAAAATAGATTAACCAAACTATAAAATCCTATTCCTAATACAAAAACTGTAGCTATACCTATTTTTAAAGTTTTCTTAATCTTCTCAAATTCACAAGCTCCATAATTGTAACTTATAATTGGTTGTAAACCTTGAGAAAATCCTATCATTGTCATTGTAACTAAAGTTGAAATATATCCAATTATTCCAAAAGTAGATACACCTTTTTCTCCTATAATATTCATTATCTTGATATTAAAAGCCATAATAACTATACCTGTGGCCACTTCTGTAAGAAATTCTGGAGAACCCTTAAATAATATTGATTTTACCATTTTAAAATCAAGTTTCATAAATCTAAACTTAAATTTAGTAGCTCTAAATCTTAGATAATACCATAACATAAATGACATAGTAAACTGAGCCATACCTGTAGCCAATGCTGCTCCTTCTATTCCCCAATGGAAATGAACGATAAAAACATAGTCTAGTACAATATTCATTATTGCACCACCTAAGTTACAGAACATTGAATAACTTGGATTTCCATCTATTCTTATAAATATCTCAAAACCATAAGCCATTAAATAGAACAATGTAAAAAATGAAATAACGAAAAGATAAGTTTTAGCTGGGGTTAAAATAATATTGTTAGCTCCTAAGAATTTTACAACTGTTTCAGGAAAAAATACACCTAAAACTCCAAGTCCCATTCCTAGTAAAAGTAAAGTTTCTAAGGCAATACTATATATTCTTTCTACCTCTTTCTCTCTACCCTCTCCTAATTTTACTGCTATCATTGTACCAGAACCTATAGCTATCATTATACCTAAAGCAAATGAAAAATTTACATAAGGCATTACAATATTTACAGCAGCAATCTCTTTACTTCCTAAAAATTTCCCTATAAACATACCATCTACTATTGTGTATAGAGAATAAATCCACATTGTAAGAATTGATGGAATACTAAATTTAAAAATAGTTTTTACCAAATTGTCTTTACCTAAATTTGTCCTCATATATATCATCTCCTATTGTAATATTAATTAAGTAAAAAAATTAGAAATGATATACTTTAAGTCTCCCTATCTCTAAATTTAAAACAAAAGTCGAGCAATAGATTTCTTATTATGTTTTTCATAATTATCACTCTCCTAGTATTAATATTATAATCTTTGGAACAATTCCAAGGTCAAGGGGGATAATAAATATTTTTTTAAACTGAAAGAAAAAATTTTTCGTCAAAATTATATGTTTATAATCAATAATATTTTTTTAAATTTTTATGTAAGGTGACTTTTTATGGAGATAAATAAAAAAGAAAAATTTTATAAAATAGGTGAAATCAGCAAACTTTATAATATAAGTTCTGATATACTTAGACACTATGATAAAATAGGACTTGTTTCACCAGACTTTATAGGGGATAATGGTTATCGCTATTATTCTAAAAAACAGATTTGGAAATTAAATAATATACGAAATTTGAGAAATCTAGGTTTTGGACTTAAAGAGATACAAGACTTTTTAGATGAGAGAAATATCAATTCTGCCACAGAGATTTTGGAATTACAACTTAAAAAAATAGAAGAAAATATAGCTAATCTTCAAGAATTAAAAGAGGAGATTGAAAATAAACTAACCAATATTGAATTTTTTAAAAATTTTAAAGATTTTGATAAACCTATTATTAAATATATTCCAAAAAGGAAATTTTTACGTTCTAAAGGTCTTTTTAATAAAGAGTGGGAGATTGATTTTGAGCATAAAATTTTAAATGCTAAGACTGAATATGACAACGATTTTATACTGACAAATAATGAAATGGGGGCTACTATTACACAAGAAAATTTCCTAGCTGGTAAATATGATACTTTCTCAGAAACTTTTATTATAAATGATGAAAGAGGAGAGATTTTAGAAGAAGGTTATTTTCTCACTATTGTTTTTAAAGGGAGTTATACAAACATTAATAAATACTATGAAATTTTAAAAGATTATATCTTAAAAAATAATCTTGAAATTTTAGGAGATATTCATGAAATTTACCATATTGAAAAACATATTACAGAAGATGAAAAAGAATTTATAACTGAAATTCAAATTCCAATTAAACAAAAGTAAATTTATAAAAAAAAGAGGATTCATTGGATAATCCTCTTTTTTTTATAAGTTATAACGCTCTTTTTATTTTTTACTTGACTTATTTTTCAATAAGTTGTATATTGTTGATACACGACATTTACGTTCGTATAATAGAAATGAGGTGACTTGAATGGAAAATAAAAAATTCAAGTCTATTAATTTTACAAAAAGTGGTGCAGGAAATCTAGTAGGAAAAATCATCTTACCTAAAAAATGGTTAGATGATATGGAAATTAATATTGATAACCCATTTATTGAACTTTCTTATAATGAAAATCAAAAACAAATCATTATAGAAAAGAAAAAGTAAAATTAATAGTTATTCCCATTTCCAACCAATATAAAAAACTATTTTCCCTACTGCCAATAGGGAATATCAGTTGAAAATGGGGTAGAATGAGTATAAATCATTCCGACAAATATATTATACTTGTTTTACCCCTAATTTTAAAGCAAAAAATAAAAAAAGGGGAGGTTTTATGAAAAAAATATTATTAATATTCATTTTTATTTTTTCTATTTCTTTTGGTTATTATAATTGTAAAGGAACTCTTAAAGAGGATATAGAATATTTAACTTTAAATTTAGAAGTAGCTCAATTTTTTAAGAGAGAAGGAATGAGTAATTGTAATATAAAATACTTAAAAAAATCTTTAGAATCATATAAAATATCTCAAGATATTTTAGAACATATAGAAAATTGGCACAAAAATCAATTACTAATAAATGAATCTTATTCTGAATTTTCATTAATACAAAATAATATAAATGAATCTATTGAAAGCATAGAAAATACTTTAAAGAAATTTAAAAAAATAGATTTATTATAAAATTATTAATTATAACAACTTTTATTTTTATACAATACTTATTTTTGTTAAAATTTTCAAGAGAGTTTGATATTCTATAAATTAGAATTTATAATACCCTCTTGATTTTTTTTATTGTCTATGTTAGAATTAATAAATTTTTTTAAGGAGGAAAAAATGTTTCCTAAAGGAATATTTATTGATTGTTTATGTATCTTAATAGGTACGAATATAGGTATAATGATAAAAAAATATATTTCTAATAATTTAAAAAATTATTTAAATACTATTTTTGGTATTGTTGCTATAGTAATAGGAATTATATCTATAATAAAATTAAATTTTTTACCAGCTGTTATTTTTTCACTTATATTAGGAGCTTTAATAGGAGAAATTACAAGATTAGATTTAAAAATTAAGTTCTTTTTTCAAAATTTAATAGAAAAATTTAACTTTAAAATTCCTGAAGATAAAGAAAAATATATGGAATTCTATCTTTTAGTAACTATAACTCTTTGTGCTAGTGGAACAAATATATTTAGTTCAATTATTGAGGGAGCCACAGGAGATTATACTATTTTACTTTCAAAAGCCGTAATGGATATATTTGCAGCTATAATTTTTGCAACTATATTAGGTCTTCCTATGAATTTAATTGTATTTCCACAATTTATAATTTTATCTTGTTTTTTTTATCTAGCTAAAATATTTATGCCATTAATTACTCCTTTTATGTTAAATGATTTTATTGCTGTAGGAGGAGTATTAACTTTTGTACTAGGTATAAATATAGCTAATATTAAACAAATAAATGCTATAAATTTATTACCTTCTCTTTTATTTGTATGGCCAGCATCTTTTTTATTTAATTTAATACTTCATTAATTAAAAAATTTCAGTTTTAACTATTATAATTTTTTATTTATTATGAAATTTCTACATATTTCTTATAATATAAAAAGGTATTACTAAATTTTTAGTAATACCTTTTTATTAATGTATATATACATTAATATTTATTTTTCTACTTTCTTTGTATATAAAGCTGTTAATATAAAAGTAACAGACATTGTTACAATCATAGCTATTAAATAAACTAACCAATATTGAGGTTTAACAGTTAAAATTCCAGGAAGTCCACCAACACCTATACTATTAGCCATAACTCCAAAGAATCCACAGATTCCAGCTCCACAACCAGAACCAATCATAGCACAAATCATAGGATATTTATATTTTACATTTACTCCATATAAAGCTGGTTCTGTTACACCTAAGTAAGCTGATATAGAAGCAGGGATAGCCACATCTTTTTTTACAGTTTTTGATACTAAAGCCATAGTTAAAGAAGCTGTAGCTTGAGATATGTTACTCAAAGCTAATAATGGGAATATCATAGTTCCACCTATTTGTTGTACCAAAGTAAATTCTACAGCATTTGTTGTATGATGAATACCTGTAATAACTAAAGGAGCATAAACCAAACCAAAGATTATAGAACCAAATACAGCAAATTTTCCTGTTAATAAAACTTGGAAAATATGTCCTACATAATCTCCAGCTAATCTTCCAAAAGGTCCAATAATAGCATGAGCTAAAAATACTGTAACAATTAAAGAAATAATAGGTACAATTACCACTCTAACTGATTCATGAACTATTTTATTTAACTTTGTTTCTATTGTTCCTAAAGTTAAACCTGCTAATATTGCGGGAATAACTTGAGCTTGATATCCTACTTTAGAAATTGACACTATACCAAAATCCCAAACTTCAGGAGTCATTTTTCCTATGTTATAAGCATTCATAAGTTGAGGAGATACAAGAGTTATACCTAAAACTATCCCCAAAATTTGACTTCCACCCATTTTTCTTACAACTGACCAAGTAATTCCAACTGGTAAATAGTGAAATATAGCCTCTCCAATTAACCACAAGAAATTATATGCTGTTGCCCAAAAATCACTTGTTTGGGCTATTGTCTTTCCATTAAATTGAATATCTCCTATTATATTTCTAAATCCTAATATTAATCCTCCACATATAAGGGCTGGTAATAGAGGTACAAATATTTCTGCCATTGTAGATAAAAATCTTTCTAAAGGATTCATATTCTTTTTAGCATACTCTTTATTTTCTTCCTTTGATACTTCTTTTATATCAAATAATCCTGTCATAGTTTTATAAAAACTTGCTACATTATTTCCTATTATTATTTGAAATTGTCCCCCGTTAGTAAAAGTTCCTTTAACACTTTTTATATTTTCTAACTCTTTTACATTTGCTTTTTTTGGGTCTTTTAATACAAAACGAAGTCTAGTCATACAATGAGTTACAGAAGATACATTCTCTTTTCCCCCAACACCCTCTATTACCTTTAAAGCGTCCTCTCTAAATTTTTCATTAATTTCAGCCATAATCTTAACCCTCCTAAATCATAATTATTTATATACTCCCCAAAAGTTTACTCATCTAATTTATTTTGTCTTATGAAATACCATTACATCATAAGGTTTTAATACCATGATTTTTTCCAATTTTGTGTTTTCATTATTGTTATTTAAAATATTTTCATATTCCTCTATATCAAAATCTAATTCTATAGAAGTTTCAACCCCATAAAAATTACTTATAACTAGTAATTCTTCTTTTTCAGTAACTCTCTTATACATATAAATATTTTTATGTTTTTCGGCAAGAGGTATAGTTTTTCCCAGACTTATAACCTCGTATTTTTTTCTTAGTTCTATTAATTTACGGTAATAGTTTAATATACTGTCCTCATCTTTTATTTGTTCTTCTACATTTATATCTTTATAGTTATATATTACATCTATCCAAGGTGTTCCTTGAGTAAATCCAGCATTTTTATTACTGTTCCATTGCATTGGAGTTCTACTGTTATCTCTTGAACGTTCCATAACTATTTTCATTGCTTCCTCACTTAAAAGCCCTTTATTTTTTAATATCTCAAAGTAGTTAAGTGATTCTACATCTCTATATTGAGTTATTTTATCGAAATAAGGGTTAGTCATTCCTATTTCTTCCCCTTGATAAATATATGGTGTTCCTCTAAGCATATGTATTACTGTTCCCAACATCTTAGCTGATTTTTTCCAATAATTTTTATCATCACCTAAACGAGATACTATCCTTGGTTGGTCGTGATTACACCAGAATAAAGCACTCCAACCATTATTTTCTTGCATTCCTACCTGCCAAGAGTTAAATATATCTTTTAATTCTTGAAAATCAAAAGGTTGTAAAGCCCATTTATCTTTATTTTTATAATCTACTTTTAAATGATGAAAATTAAATACCATAGAAAGTTCATTTTCATCTTTTCCACTATATTTAAAACAGTTTTCCATAGAAGTAGAAGACATTTCTCCAACTGTTATTATATCTTCATCTTTTCCAAAGGTATTTTTATTTAGCTCTTTTAAAAATTCGTGAATTTTTGGTCCATCTGTATAAAATCTTCTTCCATCTCCAATATAGTCATTTTCATATACAGCTGGTTTTGATATTAAGTTTACCACATCAAACCTAAAACCATTTACACCTTTTTCCATCCAAAATTTAACTATTTTATAAATTTCTTCTCTAACTTCTGGATTTTCCCAATTTAAGTCTGCTTGTGTTTTATCAAAAAGATGTAAATAGTACATACCTAACTCTTTTGAATATTCCCAAGCATTTCCACCAAATTTTGATACCCAGTTTGTAGGAGGGTTTTCTCCATCTCCATTTTTAAAAATATAAAAGTTTTCATATTTCTTATCTCCAGAGATAGCTTTTTTAAACCATTGATGTTCTGTTGAAGTATGGTTAAATACCATATCTAACATTATCCCAATCCCTCTTTTTTGAGCCTCTTTTGAAAGATTTTCAAAATCTTCCATAGTTCCATAGACAGGGTCAATATTATAATAGTCTGCTACATCATAACCATTATCTTTTTGAGGAGATATAAAAAATGGAGTTATCCATATACAATCAATACCTAAATATTTAAGATAATCTAGTTTTTCTGTAATCCCTTTTAAATCTCCTATCCCATCATTGTTTGTATCGTAAAAAGATTTTGGGTAAATTTGATAAATAACTTTGTTTTCAAATTTCATTTCCTCACCTCTTATCCGTATATGTTTTATAAAATAATAATAACATATACGGATACATTAGTCAAGCTTTTTTTGTTTGAAAAAATTTTTTTTATGTGATATATTATAATATATAGTTATAAAAAGGAGATAAATTGTATGGAAAATAAGTATATTACACTTTATAATGAGATATTAAGAATGATAGAGAAAAAAGAATTAAATACAGGTGATAAACTTTTATCTGAAAAAGAATTGATGGAAAAATACAACATGTCTAGGGATACTGTGAGAAAATCCTTAAACATGTTAGTACAAGATGGATATATAAAAAAATCTAAAGGAAAATTAGCAGAAGTTATAGATAAAAATCAATTTAATTTTCCTATTTCAGCTATAAAATCTTTTAAGGAACTTCATGTTGGAGTAGAAAATAAAACTTATGTTGAAAATTTAGAAATTTTAAAAGGTGAAAAAGATATAATTAAATATTTAGGTATAAGTGATGATGATGAATATTTTAAACTAGTACGTATAAGAGAGATAGAGGGAGAAAAAATTATTATAGATAAGGACTATATCCCTAGAAAATATGTTTCTAATATTCCTCTAAAAGCTGCCCAAAATTCTTTATATGAATATTTAGAAAAAGAATTAAATTTAAAAATTAGCCATTGTATGAAAGAAATTACAGTTCATTCTGCTACAGATGAAGATAGAAAACTTCTTAATATGAAAAAAATTGATGTTGTGGTAGTAGTAAGAAGTTTTACTTATTTAGAAAGTGGAGAGTTATTCCAATATACAGAAGCTAGACATAGACCTGATAAATTTAAATTTATAGATTATGCTTATAGAAAAATCTAAAATTATAAAAAGCTGTTACAAATTTTAAATAAAATGTAACAGCTTTATTTTTATAAAGATATTCCATTAATTTTTTGTTTTTTCTGTTATTATACTGTCTATTTCTTTGATAGTTGTAAAGTTTACTCTTCCATCAATATTTAATTTTTGGCTTTCAATCAATATATATTTTTTCTTACTATTTCTTATTATTTCTTTTTTACAAATAGCATCATCTAAAAAGTACGTAGATATACTTTCTTCTTCCATATTTATTCCTGTAGCTCCTAAAAAAGCTATATCATATTTAAAGTTTTTTATTTGCTCTATAGAATAACTTCCTACAAATCCTTCTTTATTTTTATTATCTAATTTTCCCCCAATAAAAATAACTTCAACATCTGTATCAGCTTCTAAAAACTTTAATAATATCTCTATCATATTAGTGATTATTATTACTTTTAGTTTCGCCTCTATTATCATTTTACAAATTTCTATATTTATTGTAGAAATATCCAAAAATATAGTAGAATTTTCTTTTATCATAGAAAAAGCTTTTTCAGCTATTTTTTGTTTTTCCTTTGTAAGAATTTTTTTTCTGTCCTCAAGATTTAAAAATAAAAATTCATTTCTTGTTTTTACTGCTCCTCCATAAACTCTTTTTAATAATCCTTTTTTTTCAAGAATTGCTAAATCTTTTTTAATAGCATCTTCTGTTAAATTAAATCTATCACTTAAATCTTTTACTTTAATTTTTCCTTCTTTTTCTAAAGTAGAAATTATAAGTTGATGTCTTTCCTCTACAAACATATAACCTCCAAATTTTAATTTTTCTTTTTATTTAGTATAACATATTATTTTAAAAAAAACTTGAAAAAAATTATTTTTTATTATAAAATAATAAAAAATAATAATAAACAATAAAAAATAATAATAAATAAAATGGAGGATTTTTATGGAGATTAATACTTTGAAAATTTTTAATATCACTAAATTATTAGAGGATATTTCCAATAATGAAAAAACACATAAAGCTTACAATGATTTTATTAAAAAAAATAAAGATAAATCTTTATTAGATATAACTTCTATTTCTATTCTTTCAGAAAATCTAAATAATAAAAATTATACTGATACTATAATAACTTTAAGTAGTTTTTTAGGTAAAATTTGGAATTTAACAGAAATCTATTTTAGTGATTCTAATTTATCTAAAAAAGAATTTCTTATCAATCTAGTAGAAAAAAAACTTATTTTAAAATAAAAAGTATATTTTATTAATGTATATATACATTAATATTTTTTCTCTTTTGAATGAATTAAAAAATAGTTATATTTATAATTGACATATTAAATCTATTGGTATATATTATTAATATTGCATAATTAAGGTGGTGTTAGTATTGCTAAAAGATTTAACTATTGAGTCAAAAAGTGAGATTGATTCTTTTTTAAAATATAGATTTCAATTATCTGATTTAAATTTTACAAATTTATTTATTTGGAGCAAAAGTGAAAATATAAAATACTATATAGAAGATGAAACTCTTTTTATTAAAGGAAATTATATGGGAGAAGACTATTATTTTTCTCCTATTAGAAAAGATTTAGACTTTGAAAAATTAAGAATTGCTTTTAGAAAAATTGCTTCAATAAAAACTAAAATAGTATTTATTCCTTGTGAATATGGGGATATATTAAAAGATGAATTTAATCTTATAAAAGTAAGAGATACCTTTGATTACATCTACAATCAAAATGATTTAGGTGAATTAAAAGGAAGAAAATTCTCTCAAAAGAAAAATAAAATAAATCAATTTATGAAAAAGTTTAATTTTACCTATGAGAAAATCTCTGAAAAAAATATTAATGAGATTATAGAATTTCAAAATCAATGGCTTATAGAAAAAATTAACTCTGAACCTGAATCTAAAGAAATCTTAGAAGAGGAAAATTTAGGAATTAAAGAAATCTTAAAAAATTATTTTATATTAAATCTTCGTGGAGGATTAATAAGAGTTGATAATAAGCTTATTGGATATGCTATTGGAGAAAAAATAACAGAGGATATGGGAGTAATTCATATAGAAAAAGGAGATGTTAATTATTCTGGTATCTATCAAATGATAAATAAATTTGTGGCAAAGGAAGAATTTTCAGATATAAAATATCTTAATAGAGAAGATGATTTTGGAGTTGAAGGATTAAGAAAAGCCAAGATGTCTTATCACCCTATAAAACTTTTAGAAAAATATACTATGATGTAGTTGGAGGAATTTATGAAAATCTTTTATATATTTCACAGTGGTTTTGCTATAGAAATAGATAATTACAAATTTATTTTTGACTACTATTCTAAATATAAAAAAAATAATAGAAAATTTAAAATAGAAGATTTTATTATTGATAATAAGAATATTCTAGTTTTTTCATCTCATAGTCATAGTGACCATTTTGATGAGAAAATTCTTCAATGGAAAGATGTTAATCCAAATATTAAATATATTCTAAGTGATGATATTAAAATAAATTCAAAAGATTTTAATTGTTATTTTGTAAAAGAAGGGGATATATTAAAAATTGATGATATTGAGATAAAAGTTTTCGGTTCTACTGATTTAGGAGTTTCATTTTTTGTAAAATATAAAGATAAAACTTTCTTCCATTCAGGAGATTTAAATTGGTGGTATTGGGCAGATGACACAAAAGAGGAAGAAGAATATATGAGAAATCTATATTTTGATAAAATTCAAGCTATTGAAAACTCTCTAAAAGCTGAAACTATAGACTATCTTTTCTACCCTGTTGACCCAAGACTTGAAGAATTTGGTTTTTTAGGTGTTGAATACTTCTTACAAAAATTAAAAATAAAAAATCTTATACCTATCCATATGTTCCGTAAATATAACTTTGTAGATAAATTAGAACCAAAACTAAAAAATATATCTATCATCAAAACCAAAGAGGAAAACTCTTTAATCTTAGAAACTGAAAATTAAGAAATAATCATTGTTTATCCTTGTATTCCTATATAGTTAATATAAATTACACAATTTCTTCATAATTTTTTCTGCCTCATTTTACTATATTTTGAGGCAGAAAACAATAATATGGTGCATTAAATCTAAAAAGTTAATAAAAAAGGGAGATTATTGTTCTATAACAAAAAATTTACAATATCTCCTTTTTATAATACTTTTTACTGATAATCTTGAATATAGTTTTTTCCTGATATAACTACTTTTTTTAACTCCTCTAAAGCCTTATTATTTTTCACTTGAATTTTTTCTAAAAATACCAACTCATCTATAGTAAGTTGACCAAATAAAAGTGAAGATAAATCACCTATATTTATTTTAATATCCCAATCGTTAGATTTTTCAAAAGTGATTTTTCCCTCACTATTAAATTTATAAATTCCGTTATTTTCTTCTATTATATTATCTTCTATAAAAATATTAATGTTCATATACCTATTTTTTATCATTTTAAATACTGCTATAGGATTTAAAATTCTCCCCATAATAAATGGGTATTTTTCTTTAGTTACAGCATTTTGATTTAAAAAATAATAATCTAAAATATTATCATCAGGATTTTTTATTACAACTTCTGAATAATACTCTTTAAAAGTTTTTACAAAAGCAAGTAAATTTTCTATAGTCTTTTTATCTACTCCAAATATTTCTCTAATCTCAATCTTTTCTTTTCTATAGATAACTATATAACCTTTTATTTCTTCCCCTAAATAGATAGAATAAATCTCTCCTCTATCATTTCTAATTTCTCCTATCCATTTTTTATAGTATTCTCTATCTCTTTCTACATAGGTATTAAAATTTTTCATTCTCTCCTTATATACTTTGTTTAAATCTAAATAATCTCTATCAATATGAATTTTTTTTATATTATAATTTCTATCTATTTTATTATAGGGAATTTCATTAATTTTCATAGAATATTTTACCAAATTACTTATATATTCAAAGCCGTATTTTCTATATATCATTGGATTTATAGGGCAAAGATAGAAAAATTCCATTCCTTTATGTCTATTATCAATAATACAACTTTTTATCAATCTATCCATATAACCTTTTCCCCTATATTCTGGCAAAACCCCTACACCAACAATATAGATAGAATTAAATACATTTCCATTTATATTTAATTTATATGGATTTTCATGAAGTGAAGCTTTAATGTCGTTATCTTCTTCTAATACCAAAAATTTATCTTTATTATATAGATTACTAAAATAAAATTCTCTCTCCTCATCAGAATCTAAAAAACACTCTTTCCAAATAACTTTAGCTTTTTCAAAATCTTTATCTAATCCATATCTTATCATTGATATTCTCCTTTTTATATTTTTCTATATTATAATTTAAGTAAGAGAAAAAATCTATTATAAATTATTTTATTTTAATTATAAATTTTATTTTTATTCATATACATATTTTTTTCATAAAAGTTTTTAATATGAATTTAACATTATTACTTATTTTTCATTACCATCTAAATTTTATTTTCTAAAAGGCTATTTTATAGGAAAATTATATGAAAATCTATTTTTTATTTTTATTTATATACACATTTTATTTCTTTAATTTAATTCATTTTACATAAAATTAATTCAAGATTTAAAAATTAAAATATAACTTTTATAACTAAAACTTTCCACTCAAAAAATAAAAAAAGACTACCACACAATATATGGTAGTCTAAATTTTATTTTTGACTATATACATTATTTTTTATTTATATTTCCTAATAATATAGCTATATCGTTTCCTGTTACTCCACTTATTCTACTAGCTTCTCCTATTGAGAGTGGTCTTACTTCACAAAGTCCAGCTCTAGCTATATTTGATATACCTTGTATATTTTCAAAATCAAAATCTTTAGGTATCATTATACCCTCTAATCTTTTGAATTTTTCAATTTGTTCCATCTCTCTTTTAATAAATATATCGTATTTAGTTATTGTTTCAATTTGACTTCTTACAAACTTAGGATAATTTTCTATATCTAAACCTAATTCTTTAGCCATATCCTCATAAGTTAACTCTTTAAATTTAAGTAACTCATTAGCTGTAATTCCCTTAGTAAGTTTTTTATCAGAACCATATTTTTCTAATATCTCATTGGCCAATCTCATAGGTACTTTTACCTCTTTTAAATGTTCTACTTCTTTTAAAACATTTGCTTTAGCCTCTTTTAACATCTCTATTTTATCTTCTGATAAAAGTCCTATTTCAATAGCTTTATCCAAAAGTCTCATAAATCCATTATCAAATCTTAAAGTTAATCTATATTCTGACCTAGATGGTAAAGCTCTATAAGGTTCTGGAGTTTTCTTATGAATAATATCATCTATTAAAACACCAATATATCCCTCACTTCTATCAATTATTACAGGGTCTTTTCCCATAGTCTTTCTAGCAGCGTTAACACCAGCTATAAATCCTTGAGCAGCTGCCTCTTCATAACCAGAAGTACCATTTATTTGTCCAGCTGTAAATAATCCTTCTACAATTTTATTTTCAAGACTTGGATACATTTGATAAGCTGGTATATAATCATATTCTACAGCATAACCATATCTCATTACTTTGGCATTCTCAAGCCCAGCTATTGTTTTTAATATAGCATCTTGAGCAAAAGGAGGCATAGCTGTTGTAAGTCCATTTACATAAAGTTCATTTGATTCACTTGACTCTAACTCTAAGAAAATTTGATGATTTTTCTTTTCTGGGAAGTTAAGAACTTTTCTATCAATAGATGGACAATGTCTAGGTCCGTGAGTTTCTATAATTCCAGATACTATTGGAGAATATTTAAGTAATTCTTGTATAGTTTCAATAGTTTTTTCAGTTGTATGAGTAAGCCAAGTAGGTACTACATTATTTTCCTCTTTTTCAGTAAATAAAGAGAAATATCTAGGGTGTCTTTCTCCCTCTAATTCCTCCATTTTAGAAAAATCTACTGTCTTTTTATCAAGTCTAGGAGGTGTAGCTGTTTGATATCTCTCCATATGAATTCCAGCTTTTATAATACTATCAGAAAGCTTTTCAGCTGCTTTTTCTCCTTGTCTTCCACCTACATACTCAATATCTCCTATAACTATTCTCCCATTTAAGAAAGTTCCTGTAGCTAAAACAACAGCTTTAGAATAGTATCTAAGCCCTAAAGAAGTTACAACCCCTTTTATTTTTCCGTCCTCTACTATGATTTCATCTACACTTTCTTGTAATGAATCTAAATTATCAGTAGATTCTACTAAATCTTTCATTTTAACTCTATATAGATATTTATCAGCCTGTCCTCTTGTTATTCTAGCAGCAGGACCTTTACTTGTATTTAAGTCTTTTAGTTGAAGATTATATTTATCAATATGTCTTCCCATCTCTCCACCTAAAATATCAAGTTCAGCCACTAAATTACTTTTTCCAGGACCACCGATTGATGGATTACAAGACATCATTGAAATTGTATCTAAAGATAAAGTTATAAGTAAAGTTTTTCTTCCAAGTCTAGCAGAAGCAAGGGCTGCCTCAACACCTCCATGACCTCCACCAACAACTATAACGTCATATAAATTTTCCATTTATGTTTCTCCTTACAAATTTTATTAATGTATATATACATTAATAATTATTCTTAATATCCAAATGCTCTTTCTATGTTTCTAAAGTAAAATTTCCATGATTAAAAAATATTTTTATAATAACTAAATATAAATTAAAAATTATGTAATTTATGGAGAAAAGTTAGATTAACTTAGTTATATCGAACGTAAAAAAACACAACTGTTTGAGCAAAGCGAGTTTTGTGTTTTTAGTGAGATAAACTCTAGTTAATCAACTTTTTGGAATATGTAATAATTTTTAATTTTATTTATAATATATTTTCAATTACGAAAATTTTATTTTTTAATAATTTTTAAGTTAACAAACAATAAAATAAGGACTATTAATAATAACAGCCCTTAATTTTTCTATTTACCTACACAGAAATTACTAAATATATGGTCTAATAAATCTTCACTAGATATCTCTCCAGTTACCTCTGATAATGAATCCATAGCGTCGTTTAAATCTACAGCTATTAAATCCATTGGGTAACCCATATCCATTGTTTCAAAAATATTTTCTATAGCTTGCTTTGTTTTTTCAAGAGCTGATTTATGTCTTATATTTGTGATTATAAGCTTTTCAGAACTATCTTCAATATTTTCAGATAGGATAAAATTATAAATTTCATTTTCAAGATTTTCTATACCGATATTTTCAAGAGCTGATATCTCTATCCACTTCTTAACCTTAGTTAGAGAAGTTATATCCAATTTTCTCTCAATATCTATCTTATTTAGTATTCCTATTACTTTTTCACTTTGGATATTTTCATATATTTCTTTATCTTCTTCAGATAACTCTCTTGAAGAATCCATTACAAACAATACTAAATCTGCTTCTTGTAAAACTTTTTTAGATTTTTGAACCCCAATATTTTCAACTTCATCTTGAGTTTCTCTAATTCCAGCTGTATCTACCATTACTAATGGTATTCCTTTAATATTAATAATTTCCTCTATTGTATCTCTTGTAGTACCAGCAATACTTGTTACTATTGCTCTTTCCTCTCTTAAAATTGAGTTTAAAAGGCTAGATTTTCCAACATTAGGCTTTCCGACAATAGCTGTTTTTATACCCTCTTTTATCATCTTACCTTTATCATATGATTCTACAAGTTTTGTTATTGTATCATGTACATTATGTAAATCTCTTACAAGATTATCTGGCATTGGCTCATCTACACCTTCCTCTGGATAATCTAAGACTACATTAACATGAGCAGCTACATCTAAAAGTATCTTTTTAAGATGAGCTATTTGTTCTTTTAAATCTCCTCTCAAATTGTTTAAAGAAAGAGATATACTTTTTTCTGTTTTTCCATGGATTAAATCTATTACAGCTTCAGCCTGAGTCAAATCAAGTCTTCCATTTAAAAAAGCTCTTCTTGTAAACTCACCAGGTTCAGCTATTTTACATCCATTTTTTAATACTAATTCCAACACTTTTTCAGTTATTAAATATCCACCATGGCAATTTATCTCTACAATATCCTCTCTAGTATAAGTATTAGGCCCTTTCATAACAGATACCAATACTTCATCTACTAAAATATCCTTATCATAAATATGTCCATAATTGATTGTATAACTTTTTATATCTTCAACTTTTTTTTGAGATTTAGGCTTAAAAATTTTTCCTAATATCTCAATAGCTTTATCTCCAGATAATCTAACTATACCTATTCCACCTTCACCACGAGGTGTAGATATAGCAGCGATAGTATCAAACATTATACCTCACCTACTTATCTTTTTCTCTTAATAATAATATATCTTTTTGGGTCTTTTCCTTCACTATAAGTATCTAATTCTGGGTATTGATTGATAATTTCGTGAATTATCTTTCTTTCTCTAGGAGGCATAGGATTTAATCTTATAGTTTTTCTACTTTTAATAGCTTTTATAGCCATTTTATTAGCTAATTCTACTAAAGTTTCATTTCTTTTTTCTTTAAATCCTTCTACATCAATCTCTATTCTAACTTCTTTTATAAGAGAGTTTAATAGATATTCAAAACTATTTAAAGTTTTTCCTTTTTTACCAATAATAATCCCTTTATCTTCTCCAGAAAGGTTAATTACATAGTTTCTTCCAATAGTTCCTGTAAATTCTACATTTAAGTTTAATCCCATATTTTTGATTAACTCTCTTGTAGAAGTTAATATTTTTTCTACAATTTCCTCTTTTGGCTCTACATTAACTATTACTTTTTCAACTTCTTCCTCTTTTTTTTCATTAACTATAGCTACTTTAACTGGTTTTTCTTTTTTCTCTAAAGGTTTTTTAGCTTTTCTTTCATTTCTTTCTTTTCTTAAATCTCTAGCAGTATGTCTTTCATCAATTGGTTCTACTTCAATGACTTTTTCCTCTACTACTTTAACTTCTTCTACAACTTCCTCTTTTGCTTCTTCTTTTTTTAATTCATCTAAAGAAGTTACATAAGTTACATCATAGACACCTTCTTTAGAAAATAATCCTAAAAAAGATTTACTTTTTACTTTCTCTATAACATCTATAATTTGTTCTTCTGATATACTTAAAACTCTTGCAGCTCTTTTTTTAGCTTCTTCACTGTTCATAGCTTTTACTTCTATAACTTCTGCCATAAAAAACTACTCTCCTTTTTTCATAACGAAATATTGTTGTATAACCCCTGTTAAACTTGATACTAACCAATATAATTGTAATCCACCAGGCATTTTATAAGAAATAAATACCATCATTATAGGGAACATATACATCATATTTTTCATTTGAGGATTGTCGCTGCTTCCCATAACTTTTTGTTGTACAAATGATACTACTCCATTTAATATTGGTAATACAAAATATGGGTCTGGAGTTACTAATGAAAACCATAAGAAAGACTCATCTGGTACAACTCCTTCTTTTCTTAATACACCGAATAAAGCCCATAAAATAGGTAATTGAATAAGAATAGGTAGACATCCACCTGCTGGATTAACTTTATGTTCCTTATAAAGTTCCATTGTTTTTTGATTCATTAATTGAGGGTCAGAACCATATTTCTTTTTAATCTCCTCAATTTTTGGTTGTAATTTCTTCATCTCTTTCATTGACTTATCTTGTTTTAATGTAAGAGGTAATAATACAATCTTAATAAATATTGTAAGTAATATAATTGCTACTCCAAAATTTCCTGTCATTCCATGAAACATAACTAAAAGCTTCTCAAATATTGCGTATAAAAAACTCATCTACCTTTTCTCCTTATTATTTTTTAATTCTGGCACTGGGTCATATCCCCCTTGACTATAAGGGTGACATCTTAATATTCTCTTTATCCCTAAAAAACCTCCTCTTATTATACCATATTTTTCAATAGCTTCATAGGTATAAGCTGAACAAGTTGGGATAAATATACAATTTTTACCTAAAAAAGGGGATAAGAACTTTTGATATCCCTTAATTAATAGTAAAACTATTTTTTTCAAAATTAATTTAATCTTTAAAAAGCTTTGCTTTACTAAAAACTTTATCAAGATCTTCTTTCATCTCCTGGAACTTTAGTTCCTTAAATTTTTCTCCTGCGTTTTTCTTACCAACAAAAATAACATCATACCCTTTTTGTATTTTATCTTCAGAACTTCTATAATATTCTCTAAACAATCTTTTTATTCTATTTCTACAAACAGCATTTCCAATTTTTTTACTAGCTACGAAGCCACATCTATTATATTCTAAATTATTCTTTAAAAAAAATACAAGGGAATAAATTCCATAAGTTTTCTTTCCATAATTATAAACTTTTTGAAATTCAGCATTTTTCACTAACTTTTCCATAATAACTCCATTATTTCAAAAAACCCGGTGATTTGCTACACCGGGTTCTATGCTGATAATTTTTTTCTTCCTTTAGCTCTTCTTCTTTTTAATACTTGTCTTCCACCTTTAGTTTTCATTCTTGCTCTAAATCCGTGGTCTTTTTTGTATTTTCTATTATTTGGTTGATATGTATGGAATTTCATCTCTAAAAATTCACCTCCTAAAAACTTTCTATATTACAGTATATTATTTTAAAAGAAAAAATCAATTTTGTCAAGTATATTTATTATTATTTTTATATTTTTCTAAAAATCTCTAAAAAAATTTTAAAAATAAAAAACAAAAAAAAACAACAGCTCTTTTAGTTGTTTTTTGTTATTATGTTTATATGTATAATGTATAGACTAAGTCTTAAAAAAAAAATTAAATATTCATTGAATTTCAACAATTAAAAAAAATTTTTTATTATTCATCATATACAAAAATTTTTATATTGATTTATAAAGCTAGTTTAAAAATTCTTATTAAAAGAATCTAATAATATCAATAATTTATTTCAACAAAAAAATATTATTGAATATATACACAAAAAAGTAACTTGATTTTTCTAAATTTTAGAAAACCATAAAATTTTTTATATAATAGTTTCAATGATTTACCGAAACAAAAAAATATTATTGAGTATATACAAAAATTTTTATATTGATTTTTAAAGCTTAGAAAAAAATGTAAATGAGATTTTCTTTGCTACTAAAGAATTTTATAAAAATATTAATTATTATTGAGAGTATACATAAAAATTATTATATGAATTTCTGTATTTTCAAGGATTTTACATATAATTCATCTAAGAAAAATATATCTTCGAAACAACATATTTAATATTTAAAATAAGCATTTTATTAAAATAAGAAAAATCAAATATATAAATTATTATTGAGCATAAACATATTTTTATAAATTTTTCAAAAAAAACTTGTAATAAAATATAATTAGATTTATAATATGATACCTAAGAAAAATTATTAATGATGATATACATATAAAAATCAATGATAATAGGAGCTGTATTATATGGGTAATATAAAAAAGAATCAAGAAGATGAAGATATATTAGAAAGTTTTAATATTGTTTCGTCAGGTTCCCTTATAGAAGACATCAATAAAATGGATATGAAGATGAAAAATCTTCCTGATATTGAAGTTAAAGAGGTTGTTATTCAGGGAGCTGGAAACTTTTTAAATCTTCAAGGGAATATTATAAATATTCCTGTTGAAATGATAGTATTTCCTTTTTTCACACCTCAAAAACAAAATAAGAGAATTAACTTCCAATACTCTTTTGAGGATTTAGGGGTTACTATGTATTGTACTTTAGTTGCTAAAGACAATAATGATATGGTTTATCAGCCATCTATGTTTGAAGAAAAGATATATAATTTCCTAATATGTATGTATGAAGGAAAAAAAGATTCTCCTACAGAAGAAGGGGAATATATAGAATTTGAAATTTCAGATTTTATAGTTAACTTTTTAGGAAATAAAATGAATAGAGTCTATTATACCAAAGTTGAACAAGCTCTTAAAAACTTAAAAAGTACTGAATATCAGTTCGTTGTTTCAAATCATACAAAATTTGGTAAATATAGATTTGAAGATGAAGAATTTAAGCTTCTTACTTACCAAAAATTAAAAAAAGGAAAAAAAGTATTTTATAGGGTTTTATTAAATAAAAATATAAGACAAAAAATAAAAGATAAAAGATATATTAAATATAATTCAAAGGCTCTTATGGAAATCATTACAAAAGACCCTATAGCTGGTAGAATTTATAAATACATAAGTAAAATTAGATATGAAGAAACAGATGGACGTATAAACCTAAGAACATTAGCAGCTATTATACCTCTTAGAATGGAACAAGAAACTGAAAGAACTACCAAGGCAGGAGAAACCAAAACTTATGTTTTAAATAGAGCTAAACAGGTATTAAAAAGAGTTTTAAAAGCCTTTGATATATTGGTTGAATTGGGATATATATTAGAATATTCCTATGATGAATCTAAAAAAGAGGATACTTACTATATCAATTATACTTTCAATCTTGAAAAAGATGGAGAATGTCATATTTCTACTTTCATAGAAACTAATAAAACGAAAGTGCTTACAAATAAAAATAAAAATACTTCATCTAAAGTTGAAAAAACTAAATCTAATTCTAAAGAAATATTAGATATAGATGATATAGAATACAGTGATGACATTCAAGAAGCAGAGATTATAGAAGTAAAAGAAAAACCTAAAAAAGAAAAAGCTAAACCAAAATCTGACCCTTATAAAGATTTGCCAATGTCTTTAGTTGAGCTTATTCACAAAGCTAAGAGAAATATCTATGCTTCAAGGTCATGGGATAAAAGAACAGATACTAAAATTAGAAAAATTTATAATGAGGACGGAGAAGAATTAGCTGCAGAAGTTTTAAAAATTATTTATAAAAACTTAAATAAAAATGTTAGAACTACTCTTGTTCAATATATAAATGGTATCTTAAAAAATATAGATAAAGGTGAATTTACTGAAAAACAAAATCTAACTTTATTTAATAACGAAGTTAAAGAAAAAACAATTATCAGTAAGAAGAAAATAAAACAAGCTAGAAAAAGTATAAAAAAATCTGTAATATCAGATATTAATACATTAAAAGGAGATGTTGATATACCAAATGATATTAGAGATATAATCGAAGAATTTGAAAAATTAGATGATTATGAAAAATTAAAAGTAGAAGAAGAGGCTATTAAACTTTGTTCTAATGATACAGGAACAGATGAAAAATTCCTTCTACTTATGAAAAATACTTCAAAACTTATATATTTAAATACTATAAAGAAATATATAGGTCAAGTTTTAGAAAAGAAATAAATTTTAACATTTATCTATAAACTTAAGAGTTGTTTTAAATAATATTATTTTTAGCTTTTCTTTTCTAAATAAATTATAATAATCAAAAAAATTCATTTATAATTATATAGTTTATAAATTATAATAACTTCAATATTATTCATAAAATTTATAGATTTTAAATTATATTTTAAAAACATAATTTACATTCAATTAAAAATATTAAAATTTATAAAATAATAAAAGTTTATAAGATTATTCTAATTATACTAAAGAATATTCTTCATAATATATAAATTAATAAAAAACTGGTGTAGTTAATAAAGTTTTTATTTGGCACCAGTTTTTTTATATCCATAAAAATTATAATTTGATTTTTAATAAAAATATTAAGAAATAAAGTATTTTTAATAGAAAAAATTTAATATAACTAAATAGATAATTTAAGTAAATCTTTTTTATGTTCCTTAACTTTTTTATTGAGTTTTTAATAGAATTTATAAAATATTATCTAAATTATTAATATTTAAACAATTAAAAAACATAAATATAATAAAACTTATTATTTTAATAAAATTAAGTATAATACAATTTAAATTAAAAAATATTTAAAGTGGTTACTTGAGAATTTATGTTATAAAATAAAACTTATTTTTATTAGAAATTGTTTTTGTAATTATCTTTTTAAAAATTATACTTAATCAAAAAAATTTTTATTAATTAGTTCTTCCTATAAATTGATAAAGTACCTATAAATAAAAAATATTCATTATTAATACTTTTAATATTTTATAAAATCTACATAAGCCAGTAATACTATTTTAGATTAAAATATTTTTATAAGTTCTAAAGAAAAAATAGTAAATGAATAAATAAAAATAAATTTATAAATTAACTATTAAAAATAAGATTTTAATGACTTTTATAAAAAACTATCCAAATTATTTTTTTAGAATAATTGATAAAAATCTAATAATTTCAATATAAAATAAAAAAATCAAAAAAAAATAAAAAAAACTATTGACGGAATTTAAAAAAAGTGGTATGATATTTCTTGTCCACAAGAAGGACATCTAAAAAGGACATTAACAACAGAATAGAGATATATGACAAGCAAACAACCATATTTTGGTGTTTAATAACGGTAAGTGTTAATAATTGACCTAGTCAATAAATATAAAGTTTTAATGAAGAGTTTGATCCTGGCTCAGGATGAACGCTGACAGAATGCTTAACACATGCAAGTCTACTTGAATTCACTTCGGTGATAGTAAGGTGGCGGACGGGTGAGTAACACGTAAAGAACTTGCCTTGTAGTCTGGGACAACTATTGGAAACGATAGCTAATACCGGATATTATGATTTTATCGCATGATAAGATTATGAAAGCTATATGCGCT
>NZ_JHXW01000011.1 GCF_000622245.1 Fusobacterium perfoetens ATCC 29250
CTGACTTTAAGATAAGTACTCTATAGACAACTTCGAGACTAGGAGTTAGATAGGTTGGGAGTGTAAGTGAAGTAATTCATTAAGCGGACCAATACTAATAAGTCGGAATCTTAATCAAGAGAAATTACTATGTAGTATTGAGTGTTTAAAAACTCAAAATATAAGTTGGCAAGAAAAGCTACGAGGGTACACCTAGTAACATACCGAACCTAGCAGTTAAGCTCGTAAACGCTGAAAGTACTTGGGGGGCAGCCCTCTGGGAGGATAGGAACTTGCCAACACTACCAAATGCTTCTTTAGCTCAGTTGGTAGAGCCCACGACTGTTAATCGTGTTGTCGCTGGTTCGAGTCCAGCAAGAAGCGCCATTTAAAGAATAACAACCTAGAAATAGGTTGTTTTTTTATTTTACAGGAACATATAATTTAATTATTTTTAATGAAGAATAATTAGAAACAAAAATGATACTTTTAAATAAAATAAAGATAATAAAGATATAAGAAATAAAGCTATAAGTTAGTTATTTTAAGATTAAAAATAATATTTTAGAATTTAGAAGAAATAATTAAATTTTATATAAGAAAATAATATCTTTTTATATAAAATATTATTGAGAAAAGATAAATAAAATATATAGATTATATTAGAATTTGAAGGGAAAGAAGTTAAAATAAATTTATTAAAATATTTTGCAGTTTTTAAAGTTAAATTAAAAATAACTTTATATGAAAATTATAAGGAAATGATATTTATTATAAAAATATAAATATAACTAAAATTAAAGAAATAATAAAAATAAAATAAATTTAGAATATATTAGAAATATTTGAAAGACAATAAAGAAATATAAATTTATAGTATAAAAAATCTAATTAATAAAATTAAAAAATAATAAAAAAGAATTTTAATAAAAATAATTAGAAATATTAAAAAAGAATAGGTATATGTAAAGTATAAGAAAGATAATAAGAAAAGAAAAAATATGATTATTAAATTAAGAAATTTATGAAAATAGTTAGAAATATTTTAATAATAAATTTGAAGAAAAAATTATAATAAATAATTCTTATAAAAAATATTTATTATTAATAAAAAAGGATTACTAGAGGAAAAAAATTAGAAAATATTGAAAATTATGATGAAATAAAATCTAAAGATAATAATTAATAATAAAAAATGAAAAAATTTAAGAAATAGATAATTTTTGAAAATATGATACTTAATAAATATTTGAAAAAAGTTAGGATATAAAAGAATAAAAACCAATAAATTAGATGTAATGGCTAGATATCAAATTAAGTATAAAAATTTATTTTTGCTAAAATATATTAATAAAAAAGTGAAAAGAATGTATGAAAGAAAAATTTAGAACTAGATAAAAAAAGTTAATAAGAAGAAAATTATAGAAAAAATAAGAAATTAAAATATAGAAATTGTAAAATAAATATCCAATTGAATTTATGATAGAAAAGTTGTATAAAATATAAAAAGAAAATAGAAAAAGAGTAAAAATATAATATCTTTAAAATTGAAGATTATAAAAAATTATGATAAAATACTGTATATGTTTGATGAAATTGTGAAAAACAAAGTTCTGTAGATGTATTAAGAGATGTAAAATCAATAGAGGGTGTTATTTAAAATAATGAGGATTAATCAAAATAAATTAAGAAATAGGGTTTGTGGATTGATGTTTCTATAAAAACCGATTAAAAGAAATAATAAATTGTTGACAAAAAGGTTTTAAATAATGTCTTATATAACAGCAATAAAAATAGATAGAACAAATAAAAAGGTTTATTGAAGAAAATACATTATAATTAGAAAATTTTATATAGAAGTTTGAGGATTGAGAAAAACTAGATAAAAATTTAGTTGAGTATATATTAGAATCAAATAGAAAGTGTAAAATAAAAAATAATGAAAAAGACATTATGATATAGCCGAAGTAAAAAACTTTATGAATAATGGGATTTGAAGTTAAGAAAAGTTAGATAAAAAATTAAGATATTTATATATTAAAGCCAAATAGAGAGTATAAAATAAAAGATAATAGAAAAGGTATCAAGATATAATTAAAGTATAAAAGTAAGGTTTTGAGGTTAAAAAAAGTTAGATAAAAAATTTAGGTATTTATATATTAGTGCCACATAGATAGTGTAAAATAAAAATAATAGAAAAAATATTTAGGTATGGTTAAAGTATAAAATTTTATAAGTAATAGAAATTGAAAATATGAAAAAATAATAAGAAATAGATATATATTAATAAAGGAGATAAAAAAGTGAGTAGAGAAAATTTTGTATTTAATATAGTATTTTATATAATTCTTACAGCGTTTTTTATATATATTTTTGTGAAAGAGAAGCAATTATCTAATAAAATAAAGGGATATGTAGAGAAAGTATCCAATGGATTTTGTAATATTTGTGGGATAGAGAAAGAGTCTTCAAGAAAAAAAGTATTTACAGTATTTAATGGAATAGAATCAATAGCTACAGCTATTATATTAGTACTTATTATTCAAAGATTTTATATTGGAAATTTTATGGTACCAACAGGGTCTATGGAGCCAACAATAATGCCAAAAGATAGACTTTTTGGAAATATGATAAGCTATAAATTTAGAGCTCCTAAAAGAGAAGAAATTATTGTGTTTAAAGAGCCTATCCAAAATAAAGTACTTTATACAAAAAGAGTTATGGGATTACCAGGTGAAACTGTACAGATAAAAAATAATCATTTATATGTTGATGGAAATATGATTGAGAGTAGAGAATATTCACCATTGGGAGAACTTGGAAATAATGTTTGGGTAATACCTAAAAAAGGTGATAAAGTAGAGATTATTCCTGGAATGAATTATAATGAGGCTTATATGGCTAGAAATATAAATGTTGCAAAATTACAGGAGATATTATTAGAAAATCCAGGAGAGGTAAAACAAGCTTTACCAATAATAAAGTTTTTAGTTAATGGAAAAGAAACAGGAATGATACTTGATTTAATCCATAATAAAGATATATTAGATTCACTAATGAAAGGAGAAACTATAAAATTAACATTAGAAGATGATTATTATTTAGCTTTGGGGGATAATACTAATGGTAGCTATGACTCAAGAATGTGGGGATTTGTAAAAGAGGATAGAATAAGAGGAAAAGCTTTTGTAAGATTTTGGCCTCTAAATAAAATCAAACTATTAAAGTAATGGAGATGTAGATGTTGATATTAGATTATGAAAATAGCTGTGAAGATATAGCTAGATTAGAAAAAGAGATATTTAAGTTTAGCTCTTATTCTAAAAAAGAGATAGAGGAAATGCTAGAAAATAAAAGTATGTATAAATTTATCTCTGCTAAGGAAGATGGAAAAATTCTTGGTTATATAATAATTTTTGACAATAGTGAATCATTAGAAATAATGAAGATAGGAGTAATCCCTGAAGCTAGAAAAAGAGGAATAGGGACACTATTAATAAAAGAAATGAAAAAAATGGAGAAGGATATTTTTTTAGAAGTTAGGGAAAATAATATGACAGCAATATCTTTCTATAAAGAAAATTTTTTTGTAGAAGTTGGTAAAAGAAAAAATTACTATAAAGATACAGGGGAAGCAGCAATTATAATGTGTTGGAATAGATAATGGAGAAGTCTATGGAGAAAACAAAACAAGATATAAGAAGAGAAAAATATCTAATATTATTAATTTTATTGTCTCTATATCTTTCATTGGCAGAAACACTTATCCCAAAGCCATTTCCTTGGTTAAAAATAGGATTGGCAAATATTGGGGGGATTATAGCCTTAGAAAAATTTGATAAAAAAATGGCTATTGAAGTAGTTATTCTTAGAATAATAATTCAAGGATTGATGCTTGGAACATTGTTTACTCCAGGTTTTTTAATAAGTTTTATTTCTGGAGTTACTAGTTTAGGAATAATGATATTTTTATATAAATTTAGAAATAAACTATCTCTTGTTTCTATAAGTATGGCATCAGCTTTGGTACACAATATAATACAGTTAATTGTAGTATATTTTTTATTATTTAGAAATATAAATATCAATTCAAGATATATAATTTTATTTGTGATTTTCTTTTTAGCCTTAGGCTGTATATCTGGTAGTGTAACAGGGGTTATAGGAGAAAAATTATTGCTTAGAAGGAGTGAGAAAGAATGAGAAAGTATTTTGGAACTGATGGAATGAGAGGGGAAGCCAATAGAGAATTAACAGCTGACAAGGCTATGAGACTTGGTTATGCTTTAGGATATTACTTAAAAAAAGAAAACCCTGAAAAGAAAAAATTAAAAGTTATAATGGGGTCTGATACAAGAATATCAGGATATATGTTAAGGTCAGCTTTAACAGCTGGATTAAACTCAATGGGAATTAATATAGACTTTGTTGGAGTTATCCCAACTCCTGGAGTAGCTTATATCACTCAAATAAAAGAGGCTGAAGCTGGAATAATGATATCAGCTTCTCACAACCCAGCCAAAGATAATGGAATTAAAATTTTTGGAAAAGATGGTTGTAAATTACCAGATGTTGTAGAAGAAGAATTAGAAAGTTATATGGATAATTTAGAAGAAATTATAAAAAATCCAATAGCTGGAGATGAATTAGGAAAATTTAAATATGCTCAAGATGATTATTTCCTATATAGAGACCATTTAAAATCAATAGTAAGTGGAGATTTTTCTGGAATGAAAATTATATTAGATGCAGCTAATGGTTCAGCTTATAGGGCAGCTAAAGATGTATTTTTATCTTTAGGAGCTGAAATTGTAGTAATAAATGACGCCCCTAATGGAAAAAATATTAATGTAAAATGTGGTTCTACTCACCCAGAAATTTTATCAAAAGTAGTAGTAGGTTATGAAGCTGATTTAGGTTTGGCTTATGATGGAGATGCTGATAGATTAATAGCTGTTGATAGAAATGGAAATATAGTAGACGGAGATAAAGTTATAGCTACTTTGGCTGTAGAGATGAAAAAGAAAAACTTATTAAATGATAATAGAGTTGTAACAACAGTTATGAGTAATATGGGGCTAGAAGCTTATCTAAATAAAAATGGAATAGTTTTAGTAAGAGCCAATGTAGGAGATAGATATGTTCTTGAAAAAATGAAGTTACAAGGATTAAATCTAGGTGGAGAACAATCAGGACATATTATAATGCTTGATTATGGAACTACAGGAGATGGAATTCAAACTTCATTAAAACTTGTTGAAACTCTAAGAGATGCTGGAAAATCTTTAGATGAAATAGTAAAAGATATAAAAGATTGGCCTCAAACATTAATCAATGTAAGAGTTGGAGATAATAGTAAGAAAAATTCTTGGAATGAAAATAAGAAAATAAAAGATGTTATTAGTGAAAAAGAAGTTGAAATGGGAGATAAAGGAAGAATCTTAGTAAGAACTTCTGGTACTGAACCTATTGTAAGAGTTATGGTAGAAGGTAAAGAAAAAGAAATGGTAGAAAGAATAGCTAGTGAAATAGCTGATGTAGTTAAAAATGAATTGGCATAGTAAAGATAAGATTTATCTAAAAATATAGGATAATATAAAAACTTTTGAATTACAAAAAATACAAGTTGAAAGCGTATTTTCTTTAAAATTTATATATTTTATTTATTTAAGAAAGTTTCTTGTATTGTTTACAAAATTACCTAATTTTATAAATTACAGATATATTTAAATTGATTAAAAACTTAATAATAAAATAAATTATTATATATGTGGGAGAATTTTATGAAAAAAATTTTATTAGGATTGTCATTAATATTTATTTTAGGTTGTTCTGATAGAACAGATAAAAATGGATTCTATATAACTGGAGAAAATAAAGGTATTCATAAAGAGACTAAAACCAAATATGATAAAGAAGGATATGATTGTTATGGTTTTAATAAAGATAAAATAAATAAATATACAGGAACTAATTACGATATTGATGGTTGGGATATCTCTGGATTTAATGAAAAAGGAATTAATAAAACAACAGGTTTTAATTTTAATGAAAAAGGAAATACACAAGAAATATTTTCTTATCCTGTAGATATATTTACACATGAAATGGTTAAAAAACCATATTTTTTAGATTCTTTTTCTGGTGGTGAAAAAGAGTATTTTAAAACAGATGATGATAAGTTTGAAGGAATAACTTATGTTGGAAAAAGTTATAGTTATGATTTAATTAATGTAGCTATTACAACAAAACTTGCAAAAACTTCTATGGAATTAGCAGAAAAGAGAAAATTAGAATCTGATTATAAAGTAGCTTATGAAAATATAAACAAAGCATTGGAAATAATTAAAAATAAATTCTATATAGATATTATTACAAATTATAGTCCGAGTAAGGAAGTTGAATCATATTTTATATTTACTTTTTTTTCTCCTCAAAAGGAACATGATTTAAAATCAGTAGAACTCTTAGTAAATGGAAATATAATTAAAATTGATAATTATTTATTGTATTCTAATAATATTGAAATTAATTATACACTTCTTACAGAAAAATTACCAATGTATCTAAATCAAGTAAAGATACCTGTTACAGACAATCTTTTTAATTTATTTGCTAAAATGGAAAAAGATAAAAAAATTGAAGTTAGAATCTTAACTGATATAGATAATAGATTTACTTGGATTAATAAAATAGAGAAAGATAAAGGATTACCTATTGGATTAGGAAGACATTACAAATTAAAAAATTCTAAAGATGTAGCTAGAGAAATTGTAATATTTTAGTTGTCTAAGATTTTGAAGAAGATACGAAAAAATTTCTGTAAATTCCAGATTAAATAAAAAAGTATTTGCTGAACAAACTTTTTAGAAAAAATAAAGCTATTAAATTTTTTTTATTGACATTTGAAACGACAAAAAAATAAACATTAATATTAAGGAACTGGAGAAGAGTGGATGTGGACTTCAAATAATGTATAAAGAAAGATTTTCAGAATAAAGTAAAAAAGAAAATATAAAAAGAACACTTTTTTCAAAAAAGAGAGCTGAGTAAAATATTTTACTCAGCTTTTTTTAATCTTTTTTCAATTCCTCAACCAATTTATCAAAACCAATTTTATTAAAAAATTCTTTCATTTCAGTAGAAGGAATTTTTTTCATATTTATACAATTAAAAATTTCTTTTTCAAAAGGGATTTTAACAGAGACTTTATAACCTTTTTCTTCTATAAAATTTTCTAATTTTTCTGAAATTTCATTAGATAAATCATATTTATTGATAATGAAATAAGGTTTTATTCTAAATTTTGCAATTAAATCTAATAATCTTTCCATATCATGTAAGCCAGAAAGAGTAGGTTCTGTAACAAGAACAGCTTTTTTAATACCTGTAATAGAACTTATAACATTACAAGCTACTCCAGGAACTCCATCTAAGATAATATATTTTTTATTTTCTTCCTCAGCAATTTTTTTAGTAGCTTTTCTAACCTCAGCCACTAATTTTCCAGAATTTTCTTCTCCTGGAATAAGTGAAGCATGGACTAATTTTCCATAAGAGGTATCTGAAATAATAAGACTTCCAGCTTTATTATCTACCATTTCAATAGCTCCTGTAGGGCAAATATATTCACAAACTCCACAACCTTCACACTTAGTAAGATTATCAATAGCATTAAATTTACAATATTTAAAACAAAGTCCACAATTATTACAAACTTTCATATTTCTTTTTGCTTTTTTCATTCCAAAGAATTCTTTTATTTCAATATCTTTAGGTGAAAATAAAATTTTTAAGTTAGGAGCGTCTACATCACAATCTCCAATTACTACATCTTCAAAATATGGAATAAGAGAAGAAGTAACAGTAGTTTTTCCTGTACCACCTTTTCCAGATATAACAACTATTTCATTAAATTTCATTATTTATCACCTCTGGAATTTTCTTTAAAATATTTTCAAAGATTTCTCTATATTGAGGTAGGGTATCACAAATTATTTCACCTTTAGAATAAGTTTTTGCAATATCCTTATCAAAAGGAATTTCTCCCAATATTTCAAAAGAATTTTTATTGCAATAATTTTTTACTTCTGTATTACCATCAATAGATTTATTTATTACAATTCCAAATGGAATTTTCATATCTTGTAAAAGTTCAATAACTAATTTCATATCACTTAAACCAAAAGGAGAAGGTTCTGTAACAATTATTGCAAAATCACTTTCTTCTACGGAAGCCACAGTTGTACAAGAAGTACCTGGAGGACAATCAATAATAAAATCTTTTTCAGGTGTAGTTTTGTATAGTTCTTTTATTATCTTTACTCCAGACATCTCTCCAATATTTAATTTTCCATATTTTATTGGTGAATTGAAATAAGTTTCTCCTACAAATATTTCACCAATTTCTCTTTTGCAATAATTTATTGCTCCAGCTCTACAGACAATTTTACAACCTCCACAGTCGTGGCAACTTTCTTCAAAAACTAAAACTTTTTTCTTACTAGGAATAATAGCATTAAATCTACAAAAATCTCCACAGTTACCACAAAGAATACATCTTTCCATATCTATTTCAGGATACATAGTATTTACAGGAAAATTTTTTATATTTTTTGGTTTTAAAAATATATGAGAATTTGGTTCTTCAATATCTGTATCAATTAAAAGAGATTTAGTAATAAAGGCAAGATTACTACTTACAGTAGTTTTTCCTGTACCACCTTTTCCACTTAAAACAGCTAATTTCAAGATACCACCTCTTAAGCTTTTCTAAGTCCCATTGGTTTTGGACTAAGGTCATATTTTTCTAAAAGATTTTTATTAAAAGCTTCTAAAACTTCATTAACTTTTTCATAGTTTCCAAGTTTATAAGTTGGTATTTCAAATTCATGTATAAGGGTAGCAGCCTTTGGTCCAATTTCTCCAGCAATAATTATTTCAACTCCATATTTCATAAGAGTTTTTACAGCCTTAAGTCCAGCTCCTGTAACCTCATCTTTAGCTTCATTTTCAATTATTTCATAATCTTTTGTTTCATTATCTATTATTAAAAAATAAGATGCTCTTCCAAATCTTTCATCAACTAATGAATTAAAATCATTTTCTTTTAAAGCTATTGCTAATTTCATAATTCCCTCCATAAAAATTAAGACTGTTACAAAGTATTGTTATAAAAATCTGTAACAGTCTATATTAAATTATATTTTATTCGTGGTCATGGTGATGATGAGCACAAGCAGAACCTTTAGAATATAATTCTCCTTCAAGGTAAACTTTTAATATATCTTCAATATTTCCACAAGCTCCTAATATAACTTCTCCACCATTTCCTTTTATTAAATCAATAGCTCTTTGTCCCATTCCACCTGTTATTACAACATTGATATTATTAGCAGCTATAAATCTTGGGAATACTCCAGGAGCATGTTCAGGAGCTACTAAAATTTCTTTATTAACTATTTCTCCATCTTTAATAGAAAATACTGCAAATTTTTCACAGTGTCCAAAATGTTCTTCTACAGTAACCTCGTCATTTGTTGGGAATCCAACTCTTAAAATTTCATTGTTCATCATATCATCTCCTATATTTTCTTCTGTATATTCTAGGTGTTCATTTTTTAGTTTAATGGCTTTTTGATGTAATAAACCTTCTAATATTTTTTTTCTTCCAGAATTTAAAAGTCTTTGAATAGTTCCTCTGGAAATTTTCATTATTTCAGCAGTTTCAATTTGACTTTTTCCCTCATAGTCACAAAGTCTTACAGCTTCAATCTCATCTATTTCAATTTGGATAATTTCCATTTGAGATAGAGGAATTCCTGTTGGTTTAAATATTATTTCATTAGCTAAAGCTCTACAACATCTAACTTTTTTACATCTAGGCATACAAATCTCCTAAAAATTTATATTGTGCATATGCACAATATAATTATATAAATTATTTTTTTATTTGTCAACAAAAATTATTGGTAAAACAGGAAACCATTTTAACCATATTTTTTAATAAAATAAAAAAAATTAGTAACATAAAATGAAAAAGTGTATAATTATAATATAGATATAAAAAAGTAAAATGGTATAAATTTTGCTAAATCTTTTAAGAAAAAATAAAAATAGGGAGGCTTATTAATGAAATATAATTTTAACGAAAAAATTGATAGAAGTAAAAATCATTCAGCTAAATGGGAAGAGCTAGAAATGAAATTTGGAAGAAAAGACTTAACTCCTATGTGGGTAGCTGATATGGATATAAAAGCTGCTCCAGAAATAGTTGAAGCAATGAAAGAAAAAGTTGAACAAGAGATATTTGGTTATGTATATAGACCAGCTTCTTATTATGAAACAGCTGCTAAATGGGTAGAAAAAAGATTTGGATATACTATATCTCCAAACTCTTTAATCCATAGTCCAGGTGTTGTACCAAGTATGTCTATATTAGTGAAAATGTTTACTAAACCAAATGACAAAATTTTAATTCAATCACCTGTATATCCACCATTTGCTTCATCAGTAAAAGACAATGGAAGAACATTAGTAGAAAATAAACTTATAAAAGATGAAAAAGGATATTATACAGTTGATTTTAAAGATTTAGAAGAAAAATTATCTTCTGGAGAAATCTCTTTATTTATTTTATGTAGTCCACACAATCCAGTAGGAAGAGTTTGGTCAAAAGATGAATTGAAAAAAATGGGAGATTTATGCGTAAAATATAATGTAAGAATTATTGCTGATGAAATTTGGAGAGATTTAATTATGCCAGGACATAAACACACTCCATTAGGTTCAGTTAGTAAAGAGATAGAGGATATAACTATTACATTATTTTCACCTACAAAAACATTTAACCTAGCTGGACTTCAAGCTTCTTTTGCTACATTCCCAAGAGAAGAAGAAAGAAAAGCTTTTGATACAGTATTAGGTCAAATGGACGTTAAGAGAAATAATCCATTTAGTTTAGTGGCTTTTGAAGCAGCTTATGAAAAATGTGAAGATTGGTTAGGAGAATTAATCGAACATATAAATGGAAATTTTGATTATGTAATGGATTTTGTAGAAAAAAGATTACCTAATGTAAAAGTTTACAAACCAGAGGGAACATATTTAATGTGGTTAGATTTTAATAATATAGGAATTCCTCAAGATAAAATTCAAAGTTTCTTAATTAATGAAGCTAGAGTTGCTATGAATGAAGGTGGAAGCTTTGGAGAAAATGGAAAAGGATTTGGAAGATTAAATGTAGCTTGTCCTAGATATATGGTAGAAGAAGCTATGGAAAGAATAGAAAAAGCTATTAAAAATATAAAATAAGTTTAAATATTATAGGGGCTATTGTAAGGGTTATACAATAACCCCTATATTAATATGTGATATTTTTATTATTTATATGTTATAATTAAAGAAAATTATAGGAGAAATTATTATGAAAAAAAGAATTTCAATAATAACTAATGCAAAAGAAATAAGAAGTGCAATGAAAGAACAAGTGGAATTTATATTTGATGGACTTGTTGATTGTGATATTTATAGTATAGAAGATGGTTCTATTAATAATTTAAAAAAATCTGATTTGTATCTTCTTTCAAGTAGTGCCTATGAATTTTTAGATGATAAATTTTTAAAAAATAAAAATATTGTAATAGCTGATTTAACATTAACAAAAGAGAATCTTAATTATTTAAAGAATTTTCCTAATAAGACTAAGATTATATTTTTTAATGTAAGTTTTAAAATGGCTATAGAAACAATTTCTATGATGTATCACTTAGGAATAAATAATATAGAGTTTATTCCAGCTTATCCAAATATGGAGAATTTTCCAGATGGAGAAATAATTATGACTCCAGCAGAAACTCAATTACTTCCAGAAAATGTAAAAAATAGAAAAATAATTGATATTGGACATAGAATATTAGATACAAATACAATAATAGAAATTGCTTTGAAATTAGAGTTTGAATATCTTTTATATTATAAAAAGATAAAAAAATATTTAGAAACTGTAGCTACTAATGATTACAGTTTAAATAAAATATTAGAAAGAGCTACTCAAGCTGAAAGTCAATTTTCTATCCTTATGAAAACAAGTAAAATTGCCATTTTAGGAGTTGATAAAGATAATTATCTTTGTTCTTGTAATGAGGCAGCTGAAAAGATATTGGGAAAATCAAGTAATAATTTAATAGGAAATAATGCTGAAGATATTTTACCATATATTCCTTTTAGAGAGGTAAGAGAAAATAAAGAAGAAATTAGAGAAAAACTTATAAAAATAAATGAGGAATATATTAATTTGAATATAATTCCTATAATAAAAGCAGATAATTATATGGGAGCTTTTGCTATTTTTCAAGAATTTAAAGAAGAAGAGAAAAAACAAATAGAACTTAGAAGACAACTTTTAAATAAAGGACATAAAGCAAAATATACTTTTGAGGATATAATCGGAGAAAATGAAGAAATAAAAAAATTAAAAGAAAGAGGAAGAAAGATTGCTCAAAAAGATATAGATATTTTAATAACTGGAGAAAGTGGAACAGGAAAAGAATTATTTGTTCATGCTTTACATAATTCTTCTAAGAGAAAAGAATATCCATTTGTAGCTATAAACTGTGCTGCTATACCAGAAAATCTTCTTGAAAGTGAGTTATTTGGTTATGAAGAGGGAGCTTTTACAGGAGCTAAAAAAGGTGGAAAGATAGGACTTTTTGAATATGCTCATAAGGGAACATTATTTTTAGACGAATTAGAGGGAATGAGTCCAGCTTTACAAGTAAAATTATTAAGAGTTTTACAAGAAAAAGAGATAATGAGATTAGGTGGAGATAAGGTTATAAATGTAGATGTAAGAATTATAGCCACTACAAATGAAGAGTTGAGAGATTTGATAAAACAAGGAAAATTTAGAAAAGACCTTTATTATAGATTAAATGTATTTCCATTTATAATTCCCCCATTAAGAGATAGAATAGATGATTTATATCTTTTAACAGAAAAATTTATGAATGAAAGTAAGGGAAACTTTAGATTTTCATCAAAAGCAAAAGAAGCTTTTGAAAAATATAATTGGGATGGAAATATTAGAGAATTAAAAAATTATATAGAATATTTAAGTTTTTTAGATGAAGAAATTATAGAGTTTCAAGAACTTCCACCAGCTATAAAAGAATATTATATAGAAACTACAGAAAAAGAAAAGAAAGATATTGAAACCAAAAAAGAGGAAATTCTAATAAATTTATTTGGAGATAGATTTGAGGATTATTTATTTGTTTTGAAAAAAATAGAAGAAGCTACAAAAAATGGCGAAAGTAGTGGTAGACAAAGATTAAGTGAGTTGAGCAAGAAACATAGTGTCTATTTAACAGAGCAAGAAATAAGAAGTATTTTAAAGAAACTGGAGAACCTAGAATTTATAAAAGTTTTTAAAGGAAGAAAAGGAAATATAATATCTGAGAAAGGAAAAGAGATATTAGAAAAATATTAATAGGTAAAATAGGTAGATAATTCTACCTATTTTTTTTATAGCTTTGGTTTGATTATAAACAAAAAGAGTTAAAAAAAGTAAAAAAATTTTTTTTATTTATGGCATAAAAATTGCTTTATAAATAATAAAAAATAAAATAATTTTTAAGGAGGAAAAATGAAAGTAACAGTTATAGGAAGTCACTTATGTGAAGATACAAGAAATGCTTTAGAGGTATTAAAAAGTAAAGGGGTAGAAATAGAATTTTTTAATATTTCTGAAAGTTTAGATTCTTTAAAAAAATACTTATCATACAGAGAAACAGAAGATATGTATAAAAAAGTAAGAGAAAATGGTGGAATAGGAATTCCATTATTAATTTTAGAAGATGGAACAAAAACTTTTGATATTAATGAAATAGTAAAATAAAAAGTTTAGATAGTAGGAGGGGTTTATGGAAAAGAAAAAAGGAATATGGGAAGCCTATAAATTTTCAATCATTTTAGTAGGAGCTATAATAATTGGAAGTTTAATAGGAGTTTATTTAGGAGAAGGGGCAAAAAAATTAAAGCCTTTTGGAGATTTATTTATTAATGGTATGTTCACTATTGTTGTTCCATTAGTATTAGTTACAATCAGTAGTTCTATTGCTGGAATGAACGATATGAATAGATTAGGAAAAATTTTAAAAACATTGCTTTTAACATTTGTCGGAACAGGAATTATTGCTTTTATTTATGTATTTATAACAGTAAAAGTATTTCCACCAGCTCAAGGAGTAGAATTAAGTATGCCTGCTGCTGAAGCTTTAAAACCATTCCAAACAGGAGACCAAATAGTAAAAGCTATAACAGTAACAGATTTTCCAGAATTAATATCTAGAAAAAATATGTTACCATTAATAATTTTCTCAATAGTATTTGGACTTTGTGTAAATATGATTGGAGAAAAAGGAAGAATAATAGCTAGAGGATTAGAAGCATTATCAGAAGTATTTTTAAAAATGATAGGACTTTTAATGTACTATGCTCCAATAGGATTAGGAGCTTATTTTGCTGCTTTAATTGGAGAACATGGTAAAGAATTATTAGGTTCTTATGCTAGAGCAATGGCTATTTATTATCCTTTATGTTTAGTATATATGTTTACAGCTTTCCCTTTATATGGGTATATAGCAGCTGGAAAAGAAGGAGTAAGAGCTTTAAAACATGTAATTTCACCAGCAATTACAGCTGTAGCTACTCAAAGTAGTATAGCTACTCTTCCTGTAAATTTAGATGCTTGTAAAGAAATTGGAGTTCCAAAAGATATAAGAGAAATAGTACTTCCAATAGGAGCTACAGCTCATATGGATGGAACAGTTTTAAGTTCAATTTTAAAAATATCTTTCTTATTTGGAATCTTCCAAGTACCATTTGAAGGAATGGGAACATATTTAAGTGCTTTAGCCCTATCAGTAGTAGGTGGAGTTGTTATGTCAGGAGTACCTGGTGGAGGATTAATTGGAGAGATGTTAATCGTTACTATGTATGGATTCCCAGCTGAAGCTTTCCCAATCATAGCTACAATAGGATATTTAGTTGACCCATTTGCTACAATGATAAATGCTAGTGGAGATACAATGGCTTCTATGTTAATAACAAGAGTTGTTGAAGGAAAAGATTGGATGAAGAAAAATTTAGGTTAAAAAATTAAACTAGACTGACTAAATGTCAGTCTATGTTTTTATGAAGAGAAAATTTTGGAGGGAGTATATGAAAGAATTAACAATATTAATAAAAAATGATATGAAACCAGCCCTTGGAGTAACAGAGCCTGGAGCTATAGCTTTTGCTGTATCAAAGGCTAAAAGTTATTTAAAAGAGGAAGTTGAAAAGGTAGAAGTTTTATTAAATTCAGGAATATATAAAAATGCTTTTACTTGTGGAATTCCAAACTCTAATGAATTTGGAAATAAATTTTCAGCTGCTTTAGGTTTAGTTGGAGGAAATCCTGAAAAAGAGTTGGAGTCTTTAGAAGATGTGACAGAAGAAGATAATAAAAAAGCTCAAAAACTTATTGATGAGGGAAAAATAGAGGTAAAATTAAATAAAATAAGTTCAGATATTTTTATTGAAGTAGAATTAAAAACTAAAAGTGAAAGTTGTAAATTAACAATAGAGGACACTCATACAAATATCACTTCAATTATTTTAAATGATAAAGAGATTTTTAGTAAAAAAACAGAGAAAACTCAAGCTAAAAAAGAAGAAATTGTAATTCATAAATATTCTTTAAAAGATATATTGGAATATGTAGAAACTGTAGATTATAATGAAATAAAATTTGTCTTAGATGCTCATAAAATGAATTTAGATTTATTTCAAGAGGGGTTATCAAATCCAAGAACAACTTTTGTAAAAGAGTTTTATAGATTAAATGGAAATAAAATATTTTCAGATGATGTATTAAAAACAGCTCAACTTATATGTAATGGAGCTATAGAAGCTAGAGTTTTAGGATTAAATGAACCAGCTATGAGTATTACAGGTTCTGGAGCTCATGGAATAATTACAACTTTACCTTTATATGCAGAATATAAGGTAAAAAATTTAAGTGAGGAAAAATTAGCTAGAGCAACAATGTTAAGTTATTTAATTTGTACTTATATAAAAGAATATTCTGGAAGATTGTCAGCTTTCTGTGGTTGTGGAATAGCTGGAGGAACAGGAGTAGCTTGTGGAATTGGATATTTAAGAGGAGCTAATGAAAAGGAAATAACAAATATTATTAATAATATGGCATCTGGTATAACTGGAATGATTTGTGATGGAGGAAATCAAGGGTGTACAATGAAAGGAATTGTAGCCACAGATTCAGCTTTTCGTTCAGTAGAATTAGCTATGAATAATATATTTATTTCAAATATCCATGGAATAAATGGAAATACTCCAGAAGAAACTATGAAAAATATGGGAAAAATAGCTTCTCCAGGAATGGAAGAAACTGAAAAAGTTATAGTGGATATATTTCAAGAAAAATAAATTTTAATATATAAGAGGATATTACAAGGTTTTTATTAAGAATGAATGTAATATCCTTTTTATTTTTATAAAAAAATTACTAATTTGTAACTGTTTTTATTTTTTTATGATATAATATGTTTAAAATTCTAAAATAAAATTATGAAAGGAGAAATATGAAAGTAACAGTTATAGGAAGTCATTTATGTAAAGATACAGTAGATGCTCTAGATATATTAAAAAATAAAAAAATAGAGGTAGAATTCTTAAATATATCAGAAGATTTAACATCTTTAAAAAAATACTTATCATATAGAGAGACAGAAGAGATGTATAATGAAGTAAGAAAAAATGGAGGAATTGGAATACCATTATTAATTTTAGAGGATGGAACAAAAACTTTTGATATAGATAAAATCTATTAAAAAATAAAAGGAGGAAAATCTATGGAAAAAAGAAAACAAAGTATATGGGAAGCCTATAAATTTTCAATAATTTTAATAGGTGCTATACTAATAGGTAGTTATATAGGTGCTCGTTTTGGTGAAAGTGCTAAAAAGTTAAAACCATTGGGAGATTTATTTATCAATGGTATGTTTACTATTGTTGTTCCTTTAGTTTTTGTTACAATAAGTAGCTCTATTTCTGCTATGAGTGATATGAAAAGACTGGGAAAAATATTAAAAACATTACTTTTAACATTTGTTGGAACAGGAATGTTTGCGTTTATATATATTTTTTGTGTAGTAAAAATATTTCCACCAGCTCAAGGAGTAGATTTAGTTTTAGAAACTCCAGAAGCTCTAAAAACTCTTCATACAGGTGAACAAATTGTAAGAGCTTTAACAGTAACAGATTTTCCAGAATTAATTTCTAAGGCAAATATGTTACCACTAATTCTTTTCTCAATAGTATTTGGATTATGTATAAATATGATTGGAGAAAAAGGAAAAATAATAGCTAGAGGATTAGATGCTTTAGCTGAAGTATTTTTAAAAATGATAGGACTTTTAATGTATTATGCTCCAATAGGATTAGGAGCTTATTTTGCTGCTTTAGTAGGAGAATATGGAGATAAATTAATAGGTTCTTATGCTAGAGCTATGTTAATATATTATCCTTTATGTATAGTTTATATGTTTACAGCTTTTCCATTATATGGATATATTTCAGGAGGAAAAGATGGAGTAAAAGCTTTAAAAAATTTAATTTCACCAGCAATTACAGCTGTGGCTACCCAAAGTAGTATTGCTACACTTCCTGTAAACTTAGAAGCTAGTAAGAAAATAGGTATTCCAAAAGATATAAGAGAAATAGTACTTCCAATAGGAGCTACAGCTCATATGGATGGAACAGTTATAAGTTCTATTTTAAAAATTTCTTTCTTATTTGGTGTATATCAAATTCCATTTGAAGGAACAGGAACTTATTTAAGTGCTTTGGCTCTATCAGTAATAGGTGGAGTTGTTATGTCAGGAGTACCTGGTGGTGGATTAATAGGAGAGATGTTGATTGTTAATATGTATGGATTCCCACCTGAAGCTTTCCCAATTATAGCTACAATAGGATATTTAGTTGACCCACCAGCTACAATGATAAATGCTAGTGGAGATACAGTAGCAGCTATGATTATTACAAGAGTTGTTGAAGGTAAAGATTGGCTTAAAAAAAATCTAGGATAAAATTATAAAAATAATTAATGGGAGTTGTTATGATATTTATAACAACTCCTAATTTATATAAAAATTAATTTAGAGAGAGGAAATAGCAAAATGTCTCAAAAAATAATAACAATTATAGCTAGAAATATAAAAATAATTGATTCAATGATAAAAGATTTAAAATTAGTTTTTGGAGAAACAATTTTATATAATTATATCACTTATAGTATGTTAGAAGACAATATTGAAATAAAAGGAGATTTGATTTTAGTTTCTCATCATAATGAAACAGAGAAGATAAAGCATCATTTAAAAAAAGATATAAAAATATTAATCTTTCAAAGAACATTTTGGGAAGAAGATATAAAAATTCTTTTAAAATTACCAAAAGGAACAAAAGCTCTAGTTGTTAATGATAGTGTAATGAATACTATTCAATCTACTAACTCTTTAAATAACTTAAACCTTTCAAATGTAACTTTTATTCCCTATTTAAAAGATAAAGAAATAGATGAAAGTATCAGTGTAGCAATAACTCCAGATGAAGAAAAATATGTACCTGATTGGATTAATAAGGTTATAAATATAGGTAATAGACATCTAGATATTATTACTTTTTTAGATATTATTCACTATTTAAAAATTTATGATGATAAGATACTAGATAATTTATTAAATTATTGTAGTAGAACAATTAATGACTTTATGGGAATAAAATCACAATATCGTAAAACAACTATTGAAAATTTACAACTAAAATATTTATTGAAAAATATTAATCAAGGAATTTTAGTGATTGATTCAAAAAATACAATAATTTTGAGTAATGATTATATACAAAAATTAATAAACTTATATATTGAAGATGGAAAAACAAAAATGGAAGAAATTTTTGATAAAAATATATTTGAGTTATTAAAAAATATGAATAAAAGCATAGAAAGTGTAACACTAGATACTAGAGAAATAATAGTTAAACATGAAAAAGAAGATTATTACGGAGAAGAGAGAGATGTATTTTATTTTAATGATGTAACATATTTACATTTATTAGAAAATACAATAAAGGAAAAAGTAATAAATAAAGGTTATATAGCTAATAAAAGCTTTGAAGATATAATATATAAATCAGAAAAAATGAAAGAATGTATAGAAAAATTAAAAATTTTTGCAAAATCAGATAAAACTATTTTGATTGAAGGGCAAAGTGGAACTGGAAAAGAAATTTTAGCTCAATCTATACATAACTATTCTATAAGAAAAATATATCCGTTTATAGCTATAAACTGTGCTGCTTTACCAGAAAGTTTATTAGAAAGTGAGTTATTTGGATATGAAAAAGGAGCTTTTACAGGAGCTAGCCATAATGGAAAGTTAGGATTATTTGAGCAAGCGAATAATGGGACAATTTTTTTAGATGAAATAGGGGATATGCCTTTGAGCTTACAAGCTAAGTTATTAAGAGTTTTACAGGAAAAACAAGTGATGAGATTAGGAAGTAGTAAGGTAATATCTATCAATGTTAGAATTATAGCAGCAACAAACCAAGACTTGAAAACTAAAATTTCAGAAGGAAAATTTAGAGAAGATTTATATTATAGATTGAATGTTTTACCTTCAAAAATTCCAATTTTATCAGATAGAAAAGAGGATATTCTTCCAATTTTCTACCATTTTACAAAATTAAAAAAAGTATCTAATGATATAGAAAAAAAATTATTGAATTATTCTTGGCCTGGAAATGTTAGAGAGCTTCAAAATGTAGCAGAATATTATTTAATAATGAAAGATACAGCACATCCTTTACCAGAATTTATGAATTTTTTAAATTCGGAGGATGTAATAAAAGAGAAAGTTTTAAAAATAATTAGCTTATCTGAAGGAATAGGTAGAGAAAAATTGTATGAAAAATTATCTGGAGAAATTAGTGAATATAAATTAAGAAAGATTATAGAAAAACTGAAAAAAGAAGGAAAAATAAAAGTATTAAAAGGACGAAAAGGTATAGTATTAAATTAAAATGGATGAAATAATAAAAAACAGGGTGAAATTAATAGCTCTGTTTTTTTATTGGGGTGTTTTTTCAAGGTAAATACAAGGATTTATTTTGGCATGAAATTTGCTTTTTAATATTAAAAAATATTTAAACAGTAATAAAAATGTATATTTCTTTTTAATATTATTCAGAAAATAAAAAAATAATATAATTTAAAATTTATAAATTTATTTTAAGGAGGAAAGTCTTTATGAAGCAAAAAACAAAATACATGTCAGTTTTAGAAAAATTTATGAAAATAGTAGAAGTTGGTGGAAATAAACTACCTCATCCACTAGTATTATTTACTTATTTAACAATTTTTATTTTAATTTTATCTTTTATTTTAGCTAAATTAAATGTTTCTGTAACATATTTAACAACATCAAAAGAAGGTTTGAAAGAAGTTACAGTTAATGCTTATAATCTATTATCAAAAGAATTTTTTAGAACTTTTGTAAAAGATTTCGTAAATATATATATAGGATTCTTCCCTATTGGATTAGTTGTAGTTATGATGTTTGGAGTTTCTGTAGCTGAAAAATCTGGTTTAATATCAGCTTTAATGAAAAAATTAGTTTTTGGAGCTCCAGATTATTTAGTTACATTTATTGTAGCTATAGTAGGTATTTGTGCTAATCTAGCTTCTGATGCTGGTATAGTTTTTGCCCCAGCCATTGGAGGAGCTGTATTCTTTGCTTTAGGACGTCATCCTTTTGCTGGAATTATGGCTGGATATGTGGCTGCTTATGGAGGATTTTCAGCAAACCTATTAATAGCTGGTACAGACGCCCTTTTAGCTGGAATAACTCAATCTATAATTTCTGGATTTACTTCAGAACCAGTTAATATTCATCCTTTAATGAACTGGTTTGTAATGGCTTCTTCAACAATAATGCTTGCTGCTGTAGTTACTATTGTAACAGAAAAAATAATAACACCTATTTTAGGAAAATTTGACCCAGCTGATGAAACATTAAAAGTACCTTCAAAAGAGGAATTAACTTTAACTGAAACTGAAAATAAAGGATTAAAAGCTGTAGGAATTACAACTATTATATTTATTTTAGGATTATTTATACTTTCTTATCCTAAAAATGCTTTCTTTAGAAATGCTTCAGGTAATTTATTACCTACTTCTCCTCTAACACAAGGATTAATGTTTATAATATTTTTATATTTTATGTTAATTGGATATTTTTATGGTAAAGTAACAAAAACTATTACATCTGGAAAAGACATAGCTAAATTTATGCAAAGTGGATTAGAGGGAGTTTCTGGGTTCTTAATAGTATGTTTACCAGCTTCAATGTTTATACATTTCTTTACAAAAAGTAATATTTCTACTTTAATAGGAGTTGGTGGAGCTCATTTTGTAGAAAGAATGGATATTTCAGGAATTCCATTAGTAATAATGTTAATACTTTTGACAGCATTTATGAACCTATTTATAAGTAGTGGTAGTTCTAAATGGTTAATTATAGGTCCTATATTTGTTCCAATGTTTTATATGTTAGGTATTCATCCAGCAACTACTCAAATGGCTTATAGAATAGGAGATTCTACAACTAACATTATTTCTCCAGTTTCAGCTTATATTCCTGTTATTTTAGGTATGATGGAAAAATATAGAAGTAAAAATCAAGAGTTAGGAATTGGAAGTGTTCTTTCTTTAACTATTCCTTATTCAGTAATATTATTAGTTATCTGGATAATATTCTTTACTATTTGGTTATTAATAGGATTACCTATGGGACCAGGAACACCAGCATTTTTATAAAATATAAGCTAAAAACTTTTAACTTATATAAAAATATCATATAATAATTTAAAGAAATCAAATAAATTTAATAAAAAATATAAAGGAGTAAAATTTATTATGAAAAAAAAAGTAATAGGAATTTCTTCAGACTTCTTTTTCATAGAGAATAAAGTTTCAGAAAGTTTTAGAAGATTATTCATAAATGAAGATTATACAAAAGCCATTGAATTGGCAGGAGGAATCCCTTTAGTTATTCCTCTTTCAAATGATAAAGAATTACTAAAAGAAACTCTTAGCTTATGTGATGCTTTACTTTTAACAGGAGGAGCGGATATAGACCCTTTTCTTTATAATGAAGAGAGAACAAAAAATTTAGGAAATATTAAACCAGAAAGAGATTTTTATGAAAAAGAACTATATTCAATAGCAAAAGAGATGAAACTTCCAATTTTAGGAATATGTAGAGGAATGCAACTTATAAATGTTTTAGAGGGAGGGACTCTTTATCAAGATTTAGGATATAGAGAGTGTAAAGAAAATAATATCGAACATTTACAAAAAGATAATAAAAATTATCCTTGTCATTATGTTTCTATAGAAGAAAATTCTTATTTATTTGAAATATTTAACTCTAAAAAAATAGCTGTTAATTCTTATCATCATCAAGCTGTGAAAAAATTATCTTCTAAATTTATTTTAACAGCTCAATCATCAGATGGAATAGTAGAAGGATTTGAAAATAAAGAAGAAAAAATAATGTGTGTTCAATGGCATCCTGAAAAAATGTTAGATGATTGTAAAATGTTAGAAATTTTTAAATTTTTTATTTCAAGGATTTAATAAAAAAGTTTATATAAAAGGGTTATTGTTTAACAATAACCCTTTTATTAATATTTATTGTGGTAGTAACATTATATGAGTGGCATATGTATTTCCTGGAATAACAGTAGCATAAGGATAATACCAAGCTATAATTTTACTTCCTACTTTAATATCATTAATAGTTACAATATTTCTAGTTTTATATGGGAAAATCTTAGTCTCTTCATCAGTTTTAATATATAAATTACCATTATTTGTTAAAAGTTTTATTCCATCTTCTTCTTGAATAATATTTTCTATTATATGATATTGTCCACACATAGTATCTTGAGGAATATCTCTCATAATTACAAGAGCTGGACTTTGTGGTGGAAGAGAGGCAGTAGCTATATTTGAGTGAAATACATAAACTCTCTCATCAGTACCGAAATTATTAGTAGGAGCTGGGATTTTTCTTCCACTATCAATACAAATAGTTTCTTCTGAAAGGTGGAAAATATACTCTCCTTTATTTTCAGAATTTAATAATAAAGATTTTACTTTTCCATTATCATCATTTATCACTTTTTCAATTTTTCCATAATAAAGAGAAAAATTATTATTTGCTAAAAGGATAGTTGATGAAAATATCAAAATAATAAACATAGTAAAAAATTTTTTTAACATAAAAAAACCTCCAAAATATAATTATATTTCGAAGGTTAGACATTTAAAATCTTATTTTAGTTATATTTTTAATTTACTTTTAAATCCTCCAGCAATATTTTTTACTTTATAACCAAGAGAAGTTAAAAATCTATATGCTATATATCCTCTAAGCCCCACAGCACAGTAGGCCCAAATTTCTTTATCCTTAGGTAATTCATTATATCTTTCTCTAAGTTGTCCAAGAGGAATATTTATAGAATGTTCAAACTGTCCAACAACAACTTCAAACTCCTCTCTTACATCAAGAATAATATTTTTATCTTTATCAAAATCTTTTAAATTTTCTACAAAAATTTGTTCTACCAAATTATCTTCAATATTTTCTCCAATAAATCCACTCATATTAACAGGAGATTTGGCTGAAGAATAAGGTGGAGCATAAGCTAAATCAAGTTCTGATAAATCTTCTATAGTACCTCTAAATTTTAAAACAGTGGCTATAACATCAATAAATTTATCTGCTCCTTTAACTCCAACAGCTTGAGCTCCTAAAACTTTTTTACTTTCTTTTTCATATAAAAGTTTTATACTTATAGGTGTAGCTCCAGGATAATAATTAGCATGGTCATTAGGGTGAAGATACATTTTTTCATATTTTTTACCAAGGACTTTTATACTTCTCTCATTTAATCCTGTAGAAGCTCCTGTTAAAGAAAATACTTTTATAACAGAAGTTCCAAAACTTCCTTTATATGTTTTACCTTTTTCCATAATATTATCAGCTACTATTCTTCCTTGTCTATTGGCAGGACCAGCTAAAGCTATAGATACATCTTGACCTGTTACAAAATGTTTTACCAAAATGGCATCTCCAAGAGCATAAATATCTTTTATATTAGTTTCAAGAGAATCGTTTACTAAAATATGACCTCTCTCTCCTAGATTTATTCCTGAATTTTTTAAGAAATTTGTATCAGGAGTTACACCAATAGCTAGGATTACCATATCTCCCTCAACCTTATTTCCATTTTCAAGAGAAATTACTACTCTCTCATTTTTTTCTTCAAATTTTATTACTTTATTATTTGTTAATAAATTAACTCCATTACTCATAAGTTCAACTTCTAAAAGATTAGAAATTTCACTGTCAAAAGGAGCAAGGATACTAAGAGCAGCCTCGATAATAGTTGTATTAACCCCTTTTTCTTGTAAATTTTCAGCAGCCTCTATTCCAATAAAGCCACCACCAATTACAATGGCATCTTTAATAGGTTTTTCTTTTAATTTTTCCATAATTTTATCAAGGTCAGTTACATTTCTAAGAGTATAAATATTATTTCCATTAATTCCTTCAATAGGTGGAACTAAAGGCTTAGCTCCAGGAGCTAATACAAGATAATCAAAAGTTTCTGTATATTCTCCAACATTATTTTTAATGACTACTTTTTTATTACTAGAATCAACAGATATTACTTCACTATTAATTCTTACATCTATATTAAATCTCTTTTTTAATTTTTCAGGAGTTTGAACTAATAAGCTTTCTCTATTTTCAATTACTCCACTGATGTGATAGGGTAATCCACAATTAGCAAAAGATACATGTTGCCCTTTTTCAAGTAAAATAATTTCTAAATTTTCATTTAATCTTCTAAGTCTAGTAGCAGTAGAAGCTCCTCCAGCTACTCCTCCAACAATTAAAACTTTTTTCATAATTACCTCCTTAAAATAATTATTTTATAATCTCATTATAGATTAAATATCATTTTTAGTAAAGTACAGTCTTTTTTGTCCATATTTACTTTTTTGTCTGTAAGTAATAAAATATAGAAAATGCTAAGGAGGGGATAGTATGGATTCTAATAAACAATATAACTGTTATTTTGAATTGACTCTTGATATAATGGGTGGAAAATGGAAACCAATAATTTTATATTATATAAATTCTAATGGAGTTGCAAGGCATAGTGATTTAAAAAGATTTATTCCAAGTATAAATGAAAGAATGTTAACAAGACAACTAAGAGAATTGGAAACTGACCTATTAATTAAAAGAAAAGTATATCCTGTTGTCCCACCAAAAGTAGAATATTCTCTTACAGAGTATGGAAAATCTTTAATTCCAATATTATCTTCATTAGTTCAGTGGGGAAAAGATTACGCTAATTCTAGAAATTTTACAAATTTTAAAATGGATATATCCAACAAAAATGAAGAATTAAAATAGAAAAGTACTAAAATAAAAAAACATGTGTGGTTAAAAATTGATATTTCATAAAGAAAAAATTAATAAAAAATGGTAAAAAATTTATTTTAGCTTGATATATAGATTCTTTTATGAGATAATGTCTTTAATAAAAAAGGATATTAAAAAAAATTTGGGAACAGTGGGGAATATGTACAAAAATTTTTCTAAAATATATGATAAATTTATGGAAAATTGTAATTATGATGATTGGACACAATTTTTAAAAAATATAATTTCTGATTATAAATTACAAGATAAAAAAATATTAGATTTAGGTTGTGGTACTGGAGAAATTCTTTTGAGGTTGGAAGAATATAATTGTAGTGGATTAGATTTATCTTCCGAGATGTTAAAAAAAGCAAATATTAAATTGAAAGGAAAGAATATACCACTTTTCTTAGGAGATATGCGAGAATTTAATACAGGAGAAAAGTATGGTATTATTTTTTCTTTTTTTGATACTTTAAATCATTTAACTTCTAATGAGGATTTACTAGATACTTTTAATAGTGTAAAAAACTCTTTAGAAGATGGTGGAATTTATATATTTGATGTTGTAGATAGAGAGTTTATGGATAAGATGTTTCCTAATGGTGTTTTTGCTGATGTTAGAAAAGATTTTTCTATGATATGGGAGCATGAAGTTGAAGAAGAATCAGGATTAGATATAATTGAAGCTACATATTTTATAAAAAATAAAAATAAAACTTATGATAGATTTGCTGAAGTTTATGAGAAAAAAATATTTACAAAAGAAGAAATAGAATCTGCTTGTAATTTAAGTGGATTATCTGTCGAAAAAATTATTGTAGATGAAAATTTAGCTGGAAAAAGATATTTTTATATTTTAAAAAATAATTAAAATAGTTTTGAAGAGGAAAAATGTTAAAGTTTAATAAAGATTTTTTTAGATATTTTGCCTTATTAGGGACATTAGGATTCGTTATAATTGGGAATATTTTAGTTTCTTTAAGCATATATTTTCTTATACAAAAATTTTTCTTTGAAAGCCATTTACTATTTATAATATTTTTACTTTTAGGAGTAGTAAGTGGGTTTTATAGTGTATATAAACAAATAATGAAAAAGTAGAGAGGCATTATGGAAGATATAAAAAAAATTATAAAAAATTCATTAATAACCTCTATAATAGTTTTAGTTTATGGCTTAATAGTAGGAAGTAAAGAAGTATATGGAGGAATGTTTTTAGGTTCTCTAATATCTATTTTTTGCTTTTATACTATCTATTTAGATGTAAAGACTTCTTTATTAAAAGGAGCAAGTTTTAAAAGTGGTGTTCTAAACTATTTAAAAAGATACTTTATTTATTGTGTATCTTTAGGAATTTCGATTTATTTTTTTAGTTTGGGAATGATGTTAGGTACTGCCATAGGACTATTGAATATTAGATTCAATATATTACTGATGGTTTTATATAAAAATCTTTTAAAGTGGAAAGATAAGTATCTAAAATAGGGAAAGAGAGGAGATTTTTATGAGTATTACTTTTATGACTCCACCTCTAGTGGAAGGACCTAAAGTAGTCTTTTATATTCCACTTCCAGAATTCTTAGACAAATTTCCATTAGCAATGGAAATGGGTAATGGAAAAGTTGGATTACCTGTAAGTATGACTGTAGTTGCTACTTGGTTTTGTATGTTTGTACTATTCCTATTATTTAGGTTAGGAACAAGAAAAATGGAATTAATTCCAACAAGTAAATTACAGATAATGCTTGAATCTCTTTATAATTTCTTAGATGGAATTATAACTCAGATGTTAGGTAAATGGAAAAAGAGATACTTTAGCTTTATTTCTTGTTTATGTTTGTTTATATTTACAGGAAATATCCTTATGTTTTTTCCTATTCCGTGGGCCTCTTTTTCAGAAGAGGGGGTTGTTTTAGCTCCAGCTTTTAGAGCTCCAACAGCTGATTTGAATACAACATTAGGACTAGCTATATTGACTACAATAGTCTTTGTTGGAACAAATATTTCACAGGGAGGAATATTAGGATATTTAAAAGGATTTACAGAGCCAGTACCAATAATGTTACCACTTAATATAATTGGGGAATTAGCAAAACCAGTAAATATGTCTTTCAGATTGTTTGGAAATATGTTTGCTGGAATGGTAATACTAGGACTTCTATATAAAGTTGTTCCAGCTGTTATTCCAGCCCCACTACATTTATATTTTGATTTATTTAGTGGAGCCGTACAAAGCTTTGTATTCACAATGTTAGCTCTAGTACATATAAAAGGAGCTTTAGGGGATTCTGAACCCCAATTAGGACAATAATAAAAACAAAAATTTAGGAGGTAGAAATATGGATATGTTATTAGCAAAAACAATAGTTTTAGCAGCATCAGCAGTAGGAGCAGGTTGTGCTATGATAGCTGGATTAGGACCAGGAATAGGGGAAGGATTTGCAGCTGGGAAAGCTGTAGAAGCTGTAGCAAGACAACCAGAAGCTAAAGGAGATATAATTTCTACAATGATTTTAGGATGTGCCATAGCAGAGTCAACAGGAATTTACTCTCTAGTTGTAGCAATGATATTATTATATGCAAACCCACTTATATCAGCATTAGCAAAATAAAAAATTGTTATAGAACTGGAAAGGAGGGAGTATTTTGGCAACACAAACAATGCCCGCTATTTCAATTGATGTCAATATGTTTTGGCAAATAATCAACTTCTTTGTTTTAATAGTTGTTTTTAATAAATATTTTAAAAAACCTTTAGGAAGAATAATTAAAGAAAGAAGAGAAAAAATATCAGGAGATTTAGAGGAAGCTAAAAAGAATAAAGAGATAGCTGAAGCTGAAGTAGAAAAAGCTAAAGTTATATTAAGAGAAGCAAAAGATGAAGCTCATAAAATAATAACAACTGCTGAGAAAAAGGCAGATGAAAGAAGAGAAGAAATAATAAAAAGTGCCACATTCCAAAGAGACAAAATTCTAAAAAGTGCTGAAATAGAAGTAGAAAAAATGAAAGAAAAAGCAAGAAAAGACATTAAAGAAGAAATGCAAAAAATAGCTGTCCAACTTGCTGAAAAACTTGTAAATGAAAAATTAGATTCTAAAAAAGGAAGTGCTTTAATAGATAACTTTATAGATGAGATGGGAGATGCTTAATGGCAGACAATAAAGTTGGAAAAAGATATGCTGAAGCAATTTATTCAGTAGGAGAATCTAATAATAATTTAAAAGAAATTTATGAAGCACTTAATCTTTTAATGGAGATGTATTTAAAAGATAAAGAGTTTAAAAATATAATAAATCATCCATTAATATCTTTGGAAGAAAAAAAAGATTTCTTAAGTAAAATATATTTTTCAGAAAAAGAAAAAGTAAAAGATATTATATTCTATCTTTTAGAAAAAGGAAGAATAATAGATATTAAAGAAATTGTAGCTGAATATTTAAAAATTTATTATCTAAAAAATAAAATTTTAGATGTAGAAGCTACATTTGCTCAAGATATAACAGAAAAACAAAGAGAAAGATTAATCAAAAATTTAGAAAAAAGAACTAATAAAAAAATTAATCTTAAAGTTAATATTGATAAGTCAATAATTGGTGGAGGAATTTTAAAAATAGGTGACAAGATAATAGATGGAACTATAAAAACTCAATTAAAGACTTTAATCAAACAAGATTAACATACACATAATCGGAGGTGTATTAGGTGAGAATCAGACCAGAAGAGGTTAGTAATATTATAAAAACTGAAATAGAAAACTATAAAAAAAGTCTTGATATTAAAACTTCAGGTTCTGTATTAGAAGTAGGTGACGGTATTGCTAGAGTATACGGACTTAGTGATGCAAAAGCAGGAGAATTATTAGAGTTTCCAAATAAAATAATGGGAATGGTACTTAACCTAGAAGAAAATAACGTTGGAGTTATCATATTTGGGGATTTCTCTCAAATAAAAGAGGGAGATGAAGTAAAATCTACAGGAAGAATAGTTTCAATTCCAGCAGGAGAAGATTTTTTAGGAAGAGTTGTTAATGCTTTAGGAGAACCTATAGATGGAAAAGGAGAAATAACTCCTAAAAAATATATGGAACTTGAAAGAAAAGCATCAGGAATTATATCAAGAAAACCTGTATTTGAACCTTTACAAACAGGAATTAAATCTATAGACGGAATGGTTCCTATTGGAAGAGGACAAAGAGAACTTATAATAGGTGATAGACAAACAGGAAAAACAGCAGTAGCTGTAGACGCTATTATAAATCAAAAAGGAACAGGAGTAAAATGTATATATGTAGCTATTGGACAAAAAAGGTCTACAGTAGCTCAAATATATAAAAAATTAGAAGATTTAGGGGCTATGGAATATACAACAATAGTAGCAGCCACAGCTTCAGAAGCAGCTCCTTTACAATATATGGCTCCATATTCAGGAGTTGCTATGGCAGAGTATTTTATGGATAAAGGTGAACATGTGTTAATCGTTTATGATGATTTAACAAAACATGCTGTAGCTTATAGAGAAATGTCTCTATTATTAAAAAGACCACCTGGAAGAGAAGCTTATCCAGGAGATGTATTCTATTTACATTCAAGATTACTTGAAAGAGCAGCAAAACTTTCAGATGAATTAGGTGGAGGTTCAATAACAGCTTTACCAATAATCGAGACTCAAGCTGGAGACGTAGCTGCTTATATTCCAACAAACGTTATTTCAATAACTGATGGTCAAATATTCCTAGATTCACAATTATTTAACTCAGGATTTAGACCAGCTATAGATGCTGGAATATCAGTTTCAAGGGTTGGAGGAGCAGCTCAAATAAAGGCAATGAAACAAGTAGCAGCAAAAGTAAAACTAGAATTAGCTCAATATACAGAGTTATTAACATTTGCTCAATTTGGTTCTGATTTAGATAAATCTACAAAGGCTCAATTAGAGAGAGGACATAGAATAATGGCTATGTTAAAACAACCTCAAAATAAACCTTATCCAGTAGAAGAACAAGTAATTTCTTTCTTTGCAGTAACTAAAGGATTCTTTGATGATATAGATGTAGATAAAGTTTTAGACTTTGAAGTTAATTTAATTAAAGAACTAAGAAATACTACAAATTTATTAAATGAAATAAAAGAAAAACAAGCTTTAGATAAAGAATTAGAAGATAAAATTTCTACTGCAATAAAAGAATATAAAAAACAATATATTAAATAAAAAGAGGTGAATATATGGCTGGTTCTAAAGAAATTAAAAGTAGAATAAAAAGTGTTCAGTCTACTCACCAAATAACAAAAGCTATGGAAGTTGTTTCAACTACTAAATTTAAAAAATTCTCTGAAAAAGTTTTAAAATCTCGTGATTATTCAGAGAGTATTCATAAAATTATGTCAAATATAGCTGCAGGAATAAAATCTGAGAGACATCCTCTTTTTGATGGAAGGGAAACTGTAAAAAAAATAGGAATTATAGTTTTAACTTCTGATAGAGGACTTTGTGGAAGTTTTAATAGTTTGACATTAAAAAAATTAAAAGAGGTAGAAGAAAAAAATAAAGATAAAAAAATATCAGTCATAGTTGTTGGAAAAAAAGGAAAAGAATATTGTTCTAAAAGAAGTTATGATATAAAAGCAGAATATACTCAAATTATTCCTGAAACTATATATGATAAAGCTAAAGAAATAAGTGAAAATATTGTAGAATATTATTATTCTGATATATTTGATGAAGTATATTTAATTTACAATAAATTTATTTCAGCTTTAAGAAGTGACCTTTTAGTTAAAAAAATTATTCCTATCGAAAGAGTAGAGACAAATAAAAATATGTCATATATTTTTGAACCAGATGCAGAAGCTGTTTTATCTGATTTATTACCTAAATATATAAATATAGAATTATATCAGGCAATGTTAGAAAACACAGCTAGTGAACACTCAGCTAGAAAAAACGCTATGAAGAGTGCTAACGATAATGCAGAAGAAATGATGAAAGAATTGAATTTACAATATAATAGAGAAAGACAGGCTGCTATAACTCAAGAAATCACAGAGATAGTAGGAGGAGCACCTGCCTTAAAATAATTAATACAATTTGATTAACAGGGAGGTTAAAAAATTGGAAAATAGAGGAATTCTAACACAGGTAATAGGACCAGTAGTAGATATTCTATTTAAAGACAATTTACCTAAAATATACAATGCTTTAAAGGTACAAAATGGAGATAAAGAATTAGTTCTTGAAGTAGCTCAACATATAGGAAATAATATGGTAAGAACAATAGCTATGGATGATACTAATGGATTACAAAGAGGAATGGAAGTAATCGATACTGGAGCTCCAATAACAGTACCTGTGGGTAAAGCTGTTCTTGGTAGAATATTGAATGTATTAGGACAACCAGTTGATAATAATGGACCTATTGTTACAGAAGAAAAACTTCCTATACATAGACCAGCTCCTGATTTTGAATCTCAAGGAACAGAAGTTGAGATATTTGAAACAGGAATAAAAGTAATAGACTTATTAGCTCCTTATATAAAAGGAGGAAAAATAGGATTATTTGGAGGAGCTGGAGTAGGAAAAACAGTTTTAATAATGGAGTTAATAAATAATATAGCTAAAGGTCATGGAGGACTTTCTGTATTTGCCGGAGTAGGAGAAAGAACAAGAGAAGGAAGAGACCTTTATAATGAGATGACTGAGTCAGGAGTTTTATCAAAAACTTCACTTGTTTATGGACAAATGAATGAACCACCTGGAGCAAGACTTAGAGTAGGATTAACAGGACTTACAATAGCAGAAAACTTTAGAGATAAAGAGGGACAAGATGTACTTCTATTTATAGATAATATATTTAGATTTACTCAAGCTGGTTCTGAAGTATCAGCTCTATTAGGAAGAACACCTTCAGCTGTTGGATATCAACCAAACCTTGCAACAGAAATGGGAGCTTTACAAGAAAGAATAACTTCAACAAAAACAGGTTCAATAACATCAGTTCAAGCAGTATATGTACCAGCTGATGACTTAACAGACCCAGCTCCAGCAACAACATTCTCCCATCTAGATGCTACAACAGTTCTTTCAAGAAGAATAGCTTCTCTTGGAATATATCCAGCTGTTGACCCATTAGATTCAACATCTAAAGCTCTAGACCCAGAGATTGTTGGTAAAGAACATTATGATGTAGCTAGAGAAGTTCAAGCTGTATTACAAAGATATAAAGAATTACAAGATATCATAGCTATTTTAGGAATGGATGAATTATCTGATGAAGATAAATTAGCTGTTTCTAGAGCAAGAAAAATAGAGAGATTTTTCTCACAACCATTTACAGTAGCAGAACAATTTACAGGAATGCAAGGAAAATATGTTCCTATAAAAGAAACTGTAAGAGGATTTAAAGAAATATTAGAAGGTAAATATGATGATTTACCAGAACAAGCTTTCTTATATGTAGGAACAATTGAGGAAGCAGTAGCTAAAGGAAGAGAGTTATTGAAGGGAGCTGAATAAATATGGCGAACTTTAAATTAGAAATAATAACTCCTATAGGAAAAAAGTTTTCTCAGGAAATTGAATTTGTGAAAGTTAGAACAACAGAAGGAGATATGGGTATTTTATCTAATCATGCTCCTTTTGTATCAGGATTACAACCTGAAGAAATATCTATAAGAGTAACTAAAGGAAAAGAAATAAAATATTATATATCTAATGGTTTTATAGAAGTTAGCAATAATAATGTTACTATTATAGTAGACGAAGCATTATTACCAGAAGAAATAGATATTGAAATGGCAAAAAAAGAAGTTCAATTAGCTCAAGAAAAATTAAAAAAAGTTAATGAAGATAAGCAAATTATGATTGTTCAAAAAACTTTACAAGATGCTCTTATGAAGGTAAAAATAGCTGAGAAATTATTATAAATTAATTAAAAAGAAAGGAGTGAAAGCTCCTTTTTTAATTAAGAAAATAGAAGATAGATGTTGACATTTAAATCAACAAGGAGTATAATAACACTCAATAGTAATTATGTCTATTAGTTACAATAATACTAAAATTTTAAACAGTATTAAAAAAATATTTTAATTAGGAGGGAGAAATATGAAAAAATTATTAGTTTGTTCTTTTTTACTAGGATGTTGTTCACTAAATGTCTTTGCAGAAGATTATCATATTGGAGTAGTAAGTGGAACTGTATCTCAATCTGAAGACTCTTTAAGAGGAGCTGAAGCTGTAGCAGCAAAATATGGTAGTGCAGCTAATGGAGGAAAAGTAGTTCATATAACTTATCCAGATAATTTTATGCAAGAAATGGAAACAACAATATCTCAAATAACAGCTTTAGCAGATGACCCTAAAATGAAAGCAATAATTATGACAGAAGCTATTCCAGGAACTGTGGAAGCTTATAGAAGAGTAAAAGATAAAAGACCTGATATTATCTTATTAGCTAATACAGCTCATGAAGACCCAGAAATGATAGCTGATGTTACAGATTTAGCATTATATCCAGATTCAATAGCTAGAGGATATTTAATAGTTAAGGCAGCAAAAGAAATGGGAGCTAAGAATTTTGTTCATATATCATTCCCTAGACATTTAAGTTATGAAATGTTATCAAGAAGAAGAAATGTAATGAAAGAAGCAGCAAAAGATTTAGGAATGGGATTCTATGAAGTTTCAGCTCCAGACCCAGTAAGTGATGTAGGAGTAGCTGGAGCACAACAATATATACTAGAGCAAGTTCCAAACTGGTTAAAACAATATGGTAAAGATACTGCTTTCTTCTGTACTAATGATGCTCATACAGAACCTTTATTAAAAAGAGTAGCAGAAGAAGGAGGATATTTTGTAGAGGCTGACTTACCATCTCCAACAATGGGATATCCTGGAGCTCTAGGAATTAAATTTACTAATGATGAAAGAGGAAATTGGCCAAAAATATTAAAAAAAGTAGAAGATGTTGTTGTTAAAAAAGGTGCTTCTGGAAGAATGGGAACATGGGCATATTCATATAACTTTGCTTGTGCTTTAGCAATGGCAGATCATGCTGTTAATGTAATAGATGGAAAAACAGATATATTAGATTTTGATGCTGTTATGGAAACATTAAAAGCTAATACTCCAGGAGCTGGATGGAATGGAAGTTATTTAGTTGATAGTGATGGAATTGAAAGAGAAAACTATATTTTAATATATCAAGATACTTATGTATTTGGAAAAGGATATATGGGAATGACTCAGCTAGAAGTTCCTGAAAAATATTTTGATGTAAAATAATAAAAAATAATAAAAATGAAAGATATGACAAATATAGATTAATCTATATTTGTCATATTTAAATTTTTAAAAAATTTAAATAAAATTTATAAATATTTTATTTGAGTATTTTAAAAATGAAAGGTGGGATTAATGAGTAAAAGATTACTAGAAATATCTAATCTATCTAAATCTTTTGGAGAAAATACTGTTTTAAGAGATATTAATCTAGAAATAAAAGAAGGAGAAATAGTAGGATTAGTAGGAGAAAATGGTGCTGGTAAATCGACATTAATGAAAATTATATTTGGAATGCCAGTAATAAAAGAAACAGGAGGATATAATGGAACAATAAAATTAGAAGGAAAAGAAATTAATTTTAATAGTCCTTTTGATGCTTTAGAAGCTGGAATTGGAATGGTTCATCAAGAATTTTCATTAATACCAGGGTTTTCAGCTGGAGAAAATATTGTTCTTAATAGAGAAAGTACAAGACAAAGTTTTTTAGAATTATTGTTTGGTGAGAGAATAAAAGTATTAGATAAAAATGAAATTAAAAAAAGAGCTGAAGTAGCCATTGAGAATTTAGGAATTACGATTAATAGTGATGAATTTATTCAAGAAATGCCAGTAGCTCATATGCAATTTACAGAAATTGCTAGAGAAATTGAAAGAGAAAAAATTAAATTATTAGTTTTAGATGAGCCTACAGCAGTTTTAACAGAAGGAGAAGCTGATGTATTAGTTAAAACAATAAAATCACTTGCTAAAAAAGGAATTTCAATTATCTTTATAACACATAGATTAAACGAAATAATTGAAGCTTGTGATAAAGTAGTTGTATTAAGAGATGGAGTAATGATTAATTCTGTAGCAACTAAAGATACAAATGTAGATGAAATAACTAACTGGATGATAGGTAGAAATATAGAAGAAAATCAAAATGAAAAAATTCAAGAAGAACATTTAAAAGTAGAAGATTCTGAAGTTATTTTAAATATAGAAAATCTATCAGTAGATATGCCTGGAGAATTAGTAAAAAAATTAAATTTAAAAGTTCGTGAAGGTGAAATTTTAGGGTTAGCTGGAATGGCTGGACAAGGAAAAATAGGTGTTGCTAACGGAGTAATGGGACTATATTATTCAACAGGAAAAGTTACATTTGAAGGACAAGATATAAAATTAAATGACCCAACAGACCCTTTATCTAAGGGAATTTTCTTTGTATCTGAAGATAGAAAAGGTGTAGGATTACTTTTAGATAAATCAATAGAAATGAATATAGCTTATCCAGCAATACAAATAAAAGAATTATTTTTAAAGAAAAAATTTGGTTGTTTAAGATGTATGGATAAAGAAGAAATAGAAAAAAATGCAGCTAAGTATGTAGAACAACTAGAGATTAAATGTATGAGTTCTAAGCAAAGAGTACAAGAGTTAAGTGGAGGAAATCAACAAAAAGTATGCTTAGCAAAAGCTTTTACAATGGACCCTAAGTTAATGTTTGTTTCAGAACCAACAAGAGGAATAGATGTAGGAGCTAAAAAATTAGTTTTAGATATCTTAAAAAAATATAATAAAGAAAAAGGAACAACAATAATAATTACTTCTTCAGAGGTAGAAGAATTAAGATCTATTTGTGATAGAATAGCAGTAATAAATGAAGGAAAAGTAGCTGGAATATTATCTCCAAAAGCAAATATAATAGAGTTTGGTAAATATATGACAGGAATAGGAGGAAGTAATTAATGAATCTAAAAAAATATATAAATACTTTTGGATGGCCAAGAATAATTATAGGATTATTCCTTATAAGTATGTATGTGGCTTGTCCATTTATAGGATTAAATCTGGGAGCAGCTTTAAGTGATACTCTTGTAAGATTTGGAATGAACGTTGTTTTAGTATTATCATTAGTACCTATGATACAAGCTGGAACTGGATTAAATTTTGGAATGCCTTTAGGAGTTGAAGCAGGACTTTTAGGTGCCGTAATTAGTATTGAATTAGGTCTTGTTGGAATGAAAGGATTTTTAGTGGCTATAGTTGTAGGAGCTTTTTTTGGAGTTATATTTGGATGGCTTTATGGAATAATTTTAAATAAAGTTAAAGGTGGAGAAATGATGATAGCTACATATATTGGGTTTTCATCAGTTGCTTTAATGTGTATTATGTGGTTAATTCTTCCGTTTAAGAGTCCTGATATGATATGGGCTTATGGTGGAGAAGGATTACGTACAACAGTTAGTGTTGAAAATTATTGGCATGGAGCTTTAGAAAAAGCTTTACATCTTGAAGGACTTAAATTACCTATAGGAGAAATACTTATTTTTACTATAATAGCTTTATTTATTTGGATATTCTTCCAAACAAAATCAGGATTAGCTATGAAAGCTGTGGGAACAAATGAAAAATTTTCAAAAGCTACAGGAATTAATATAGATAAAGAAAGAATAAAATCTGTTATTTTTTCTAGTGTTTTAGCAGCAGTAGGAATTATAATATATGAACAAAGTTTTGGATTTGTACAATTATATTTAGCTCCATTCTATATGGCTTTCCCAGCTATAGCAGCAATATTAATAGGAGGAGCTTCAGTTAATAGAGCCACTATAGTTAATGTAATAATAGGAACATTTTTATTCCAAGGAATATTAACAATGACTCCAAGTGTTGTAAATGCAATAATAAAAACTGATATGTCAGAAATAATAAGAATAATAGTATCAAATGGAATGATATTATATGCATTAACAAGAAAGGGGGAATTATAATATGAAAAAAAATAATTTATCAAAAATTTTACTAAGTAATATAGTTCCTATAATAATGTTAACATTAATCGTTATAGCTTTTCCATTATCAGGGTTAGGAGTTATATCTACAGCTCAGGAAATGGTAGAAAGACTTTCAAGAAACCTTTTCTTAGTTTTATCTTTATTAATACCAGTTGTAGCAGGAATGGGATTAAACTTTGGAATTGTTCTTGGAGCTATGGCAGGTCAATTAGCTTTAATATTCATAACTGATTGGCAAATAGTAGGAATGCAAGGTATATTTTTAGCAGCAATAATTTCAATACCATTATCAATAATTTTAGGAATAATTGGAGGAACTATTCTTAATAGAGCAAAAGGTAGAGAAATGATAACATCTATGATTTTAGGTTTTTTCATTAATGGAGTTTACCAATTAATAGTTTTATATGGTATGGGAAAAGTAATACCTCTTACTGATAAAAAGTTATTATTATCAAGAGGATATGGAGTAAGAAATGCTATAGATTTAATAGATATTAGAAAAGTATTAGATAGTTTTTTAACATTAAAAATAGGACAAATAGAAATTCCTATATTTACATTTTTATTAATAGGGCTTTTAGGACTTTTTACAGTTTGGTTTAGAAAAACAAAATTAGGACAAGATATGAGAGCCATTGGACAAGATATAGAAGTAGCTAAAACAGCTGGAATTGATGTAGATGGAACAAGAGTAATAGCTATTGTTATTTCAACTATATTAGCTGGATTTGGTCAAATAATTTATCTTCAAAATATGGGAACAATGAATACTTATAACAGTCACGAACAAATAGGAATGTTTTCAATAGCAGCTCTATTAGTTGGAGGAGCTAGTGCTTCTAAAGCTAATATAATAAATGCTATTAGTGGTGTATTTTTATTCCATATGTTATTTATAGTATCTCCAAATGCTGGAAAAAATTTAATGGGTTCTGCTTATATAGGGGAATATTTTAGAGTATTTGTATCTTATGGAGTTGTTGCTTTAACATTAGTACTACATCAAAGAATAAGAGAAAAAGAACAAGAAGAACAAAGAAGAAATGCTATAGAAGGAAGTTATCAAAATGTGGAAGGTGATAAATAATGAAAAGAGTAATTAGTTGGATAATTGTATTATTTATCACATTATTAATATCAGTTATGTTATTTTTTACAGGGAAACTTCATAAGGCTATATTGAGTGCTGGAAGAAAAGGAATGGAAGGAATACCTAAAGAAATACAATATAGTATAGATAAAGAACCTTTTAAAAAGATAAGAGCTACTAAAAAAGCAGCTGTAGACATAAAAGGAGTAAATCATATTATTGTAATAAAATATAAAGATGAACAAGGTGAAACAAAAGAAATTACTAAGAAATTTAAAGCTAAAATAGGACAAAGAGAAAATTTAGACCTTGTAAAATTATTAAATAATGATGAAAAATGGATAACTTATACTAAAGAAAAAAGATAAAAAATTAAAAGGCACTATTTATATAGTGTCTTTTTTTATAAGTAAGAAATAAAAAAAGAGGTTAAATTCTTAACCTCTTTTTAAAATTTAATTAATTAGCAATATTTTTTTATAGCTTCGTCTATCATTGCAGCACAAGCTTTTACTTTTGGCATATCTTCTTCAACTAATTCAGGTAATGGATTTCTTACGCTTCCACAATCTACACCTTCACGTTGTTTTAATATTTCTTTCATTACTGCATATAAGTTTCCTTTACATCCACACATAGCATAGATTATTGAACAAGCATCATATTGGATTTCTCTTGCTTTTGCAATTTCACCTTTTTTGAATAATTCTTCTATTTTTAAGTATAATTCAGGCATAACTCCATAAGTTCCACCAATTCCTCCGTCAGCTCCCATAGCTAAACCAGAAAGTAATTGTTCATCTGGACCGTTGAATACAACTTTTCCTTCTCCTAATTCAGCTTTGAACATTTGGATATCTTGAACTGGCATTGAAGAGTTTTTAACTCCTATTACTCTAGGGTTTTTCATCATTTCTTTTAATAAAGACATTGTTAAAGAAACTCCAGCTAATTGAGGAATGTTGTAGATTATGAAATCTGTGTTAGGAGCTGCTGCTGACATATCATTCCAGTATTTAGCAATTCCGTGTTCAGGTAATTTGAAGTAAATAGGTGGGATAGCTGCTATAGCGTCTACTCCTAAAGACTCAGCATGAGCTGCTAATTCTTGGCTATCTTTTGTATTATTACATGCAATATGAGCTATTACAGTCATTTTTCCTTTAGCTATTTTCATAACGTTTTCTAAAACTAATTTACGTTCTTCAACGCTTTGGTAGATACATTCTCCTGATGAACCTCCAACATAAACACCTTTAACACCTTTGTCTAATAAGTGTTGAGTTAATTTTTGAACTCCTTCAACACTGATATTTCCTTCTTTGTCATAGCAAGCATAAAAAGCTGGTATAATTCCTTGATATTTTTCGATACTCATTTTTTCCTCCTTAATATATTATTATTTTGTCATTTCAGTTACGAATTTTTTAGTGATTTGTTGAGGTCTAGTGATAGCTCCTCCTACAACAACTGCATAAGCTCCTAAATCTAAAGCTTTTCTAGCTTTTTCAGGAGTATCTAAATTTCCTTCTCCAATTACAGGAATATTAACTGCTTTAATTACTTTTTCTAATTCTGTAAGTGGATTATTTCCTTTTGTATATTCAGTATATCCAACAAGAGTAGTTCCAACTATATCAAAACCTAATTTTTCACAATTAACAGCTTCTTCTACACAAGAAATATCAGCCATAAATAATTGATTAGGATATTTAGCTCTAACTTCTTTCATAAGTCCTTCTAAAGTATTTCCATCAGGTCTTTCTCTTTTTGTTCCATCTATAGCAATAACATCTACTCCTTCAGCAACTAGTTTATCAATTTCTTTAATTGTTGGAGTTATATAAACAGGATTATCTCCATAAACTTCTTTTATAATTCCAATGATAGGAAGAGAAACATTTTTCTTAATTTCTTGAATATCAGAAACAGTATTAGCTCTAATTCCAGAAGCTCCACCAACAAAAGCAGCATAAGCCATTCTTCCCATTATGAAAGAACTATGTAATGGTTCATCAGGAAGAGCTTGACAAGAAACTATTAATTTTCCTTTAACATCCTCAAATTTACTCATAATTAATGCCTCCAAATATTATTTAAAATTATACTAAAACTTTAAAAATTACTTTTCTAATTTTTTTAACTTCATTAACTTTTACAAGAGCCATATGAGGTTCATTAGGGAAGAACATAACAAATCTTTCAGGAGTTAAGTGGAAAAAGTTTTTAACTTCTCCTTCAAATAATTCATAATCTCCTTCAGCATCATACTCTTTAGTTAATTTCATTTCTGGATTAGGAGTAAATCCTAAATTTTCTTCTCCATCTATAACAACATGAATATCTATATATTGTTTATGTCCTTCAAAAAAAGCATCTTTAATTTCTTTTGTCATTGGATAATCAGGATGATTGAAATATACATTATCTCCATCTATAACATTTTTACCAACAACTCCATCTTTATATTTTCCAGATAAAATGTAATCAATAGCAGTATCTAAATTTTTTGAAATTCCTTTATATTGAGCTAAATCTTTAATTTCTCCATATATCATAACACATCACTCCTTTATAATTGATTTAAACTTTTTATAATATTCCAACCTTTTTTAGTAATAAATATTCAGCACCTAACATACCAGCATTATTACCTAATTCAGCAAATTTTATTTCTAAGTTTTTCTTATAATTTACTCCAAGTTTACTATCTAAACTATCTTTAAATTTATTTAAAAGATAATCTCCTTGTTTAGTAACTCCTCCACCAATAATAATAAGAGTTGGATTAAATATATAAGTTATAGTACTAAGTCCATCAGTAAAATAATCTACCCATTCTTTTATAACTTCGACGAAAATAGGTTCATTTTTTCTTTCTTTATCAAAAATTTGTTTACCATTATAAATTTTACCTGTTTTTTCTTTTGCTAAAGAAACTAAAGCTGTTGCCGAAGCATATCTTTCATAACAACCTTTTTTTCCACATAAACATTCTTTACCGTTTTTTTCTATTTGAATGTGTCCAAATTCTCCAGCAACACAAGAAGAACCTCTAAATATTTCTCCGTTTAATACAATTCCTCCACCTATTCCTGTTCCTATTGTAACACAAATAAAATTATCTTGTCCTTTTCCAGCTCCAAGCCATTTTTCTCCAAGAGCAGCACAGTTAACATCATTTTCTAAAACAGCAGGAAGATTAAATTCTTTTTCTAATTTTTCAACAAGATTAGTCCCTATCCATCCAGGGATAATTGGATTTCCTCCTATAACTTTTCCAATACTACCATCTATTTGACCAGTACCAGAAACTGCTATACCAAGAATATCATTTGACTTTAAATATTTAGAAACAATATTGCATAATTTTTCAAAAAGAACCTCAATACCTTTAGAAGCCTCTGTTTCTACTTCACCATTTTCTAAAATATCTCCTTCAATAGATAAAAGTCCATATTTTATCATTGTACCACCAATATCAATACCGACTATTTTTTTCATTGATTTTTCTCCTTTAGTCATTAGAAAATTTATAAAAAATTATGTACTCGTGTACAATATAATAATAACTTTTTATATAATATTTGTCAATGGTTTTTTATTTTTTTTAGTACATTTTTTTTAAAAAAAGTTTATTTTATTCTAAAAAAAATAAATATAAATTTATATAATTGGTTATAAATCCTTAGAGTAAAAGTAAAAAAATAAAATAAAAAAAATCAAAAAAACTAAACTAAAATGTATAAAAAAAAAGTTTTTTTTCTGAAAAAGAACAACTGTTTCAAAAAAAACAGTTGACAAAATCAAAAAAATAAACTATTATTAAATTATACTTAGGTGTTCTCGTGAACAAGAAAATAAAAAATAGGGAGGTCAATTATGTCTTGGCATTGGTTTAACTGGGTTGTAATAGCATTATATTTTATTGGTATGTTTATGGTAGGAGTATACTTTGCTAAAAGAACTACTTCTACAGACGATTATTTTAAAGCAGGAGGAAGGGTTCCAGCATGGGTAACAGCTTGTAGTATTTATGCAACAGCACTTTCTTCAATTTCATTTATAGCAATACCTGCTTCTGTATTTAGAGGTGGATGGCTTTTAGGAATGGCACCTATAGGAATTATTTTAATGGTTTTATGGGCAGCTTTAGTATTTGTTCCATTTTTTAGAAGAGTAAATGTAACTACTGCTTATGAATATTTAGGAAAAAGATTTGATAATAAATTTAGAATAATAGGAAGTTTAGCTTTTATATTATTCCATATAATAAGAATGGCAGTTGTATTATATTTACCAACATTAGCTTTACAACAAGCATTACCAAGTCTTAATCCAGTAGTATTAACAGTTGGTGTAGCAGTATTTTGTGTAGCTTATACATCAATGGGAGGAATAGAGGCTGTTTTATGGTCTGATGCAATTCAAACTATAGTATTATTATTAGGAGCATTTTTAATAATAATAATGGGATTTTCTGCTGCTCCAGAAGGTGTAGGACAAGGATTTAAAGCATTATCAGATGGTGGTTTAATTTTAAATGCTGATTTCTTCTCTTTTGATTTAGCAAAAACAAGTTTATGGGCTATGTTAATTGGAGGACTTGTAAACTCAATTTATTCATATGTAGGAAGTCAAGATATAGTTCAAAGATATAATACAACAAAAAATGAAGCTGAAGCTAAGAAAAGTTTATTTATCAATATTCCATTATTATTAACAAGTATATTTATATTTGTTGGAATGGGTTCAGCTCTTTATATATTCTTTAATTTTGGAAATAAATTACCAGAAACAATAAATGGAAACGCAATATTACCTTATTTTGTAATTAAATATATTCCTACAGGAATTTCAGGATTAGTATTAGCAGCTATATTTGCAGCAGCTCAATCAACAGTATCTTCAAGTTTAAACTCTGTATCAACTTGTATGACAGCAGATATCTTAGAACAATTAAGACCTGATATGTCAGACAAACAAAAACTTAACTTTGCAAAAGGTTCAAGTTGGGTAGTAGGAATAATCAGTACAATATTAGCTGTACATTTCTTATATGCTGGTCAAGGAGATATGTTCTTATACTTCCAAGCAATTACAGGATTATTAGGAGGACCAATAGCTGGAGTATTCTTAGTTGGAATCTTCTTTGATAAAGTAAATACAAAAGCTGTTTGGGTAGGATTTATAGCTTCTGTATTAGTAGCTACATATTTAGGAAATCCAATGGGATTACTAACAAAATTAATACCAGGATATACTACTCCAAAAATATTTGAATTCTTAATTTCTTTAATTATAATAGGAAGTAATGTAATAGTTTCATTAATAGCTTCATTATTTACAGGAAAACCAACATTAGAAAATATAAAAGGTTTAACTTATTCAACAGTAAAAGATATGGAATCAAGATAATTTAAAAAATATTAATTAATGAGGAAAGGATTAATTTATTTATAAAATTAATCCTTTTTTTTATTTTTTTGAAAAAAATATAAATTTATACTTTAAATAAAGAAAAGTTGATATTTCTAATTTTAAGATAATAATTAATCATTTTAAATAAATTTATACTTTATAAAATAATTTCTAAAAGTTTTATTTTATAAATTTCTCTATATAAACTTCTTTTTATTTTAAATTTAAAAAATATAAAATTTTTTATTAAATTAATTCTTAATATAATAAATTCTTATTATTTTCAAAATTTTATTAAAATTATTAAATAATTTTATATATTATTATTATTATAAATCTTAAATAATTTTTATTTTTTTATTATAAATATATAAATGATACTGAAAAATATTGAATAAAAATATAAATTTTAAGTTACTTTTAAATATTGTAAAAATAAAAAAGAATAAAATAAATAATGTAAAAAAACTATTGAATAAATTTTTATATGTTTTAGAAATAAATAAAATTACTTTTAAAGTAAAAAAATAATTTAAAATCGCATTTTTATATATAATAAAATACTAAAATTAAACAATTTTTAATATATAAAAAAACTATGGTTAGATAACAAAAAAATATTGATTTTTATATAAATATATGTTATTCTAAAAGCAGAGAAAATTTATCTAATAAATAAAAAAGTTTTTAATAATGCAAAATAATAGTCATGAGGTATGTTGGAGATAGTAAAATAAACTTTTACTAATTGGAAATAATTTACTAATAAGGAGGCTACTTAAATGAAACAATACAATGAAGTAGAAAAAAGTTTAAAAAGATATCTTAAAACTAAGATAAAAATTACTATGGCAACAGTAGTAGGATTTTTAATAGCAGGAACAGTATCAATGGCTAGTGCTGGAGAACCACAAATAAAAGATACTCATATAATAAGTGCTGATGGTTCTTTTGAAATTAAAGATGGAGAAATTTATAAAGCAGTTCGTACAAAAGATGGAGAAACAGTAACAGGAGAATATTTTAATAATATTGAGATTGTAAATAATGGAAAAATAATCCTTGATACAACAGGACAAGGACATGACCAAAAAAATGTTCATGGAATTCGTGCTAAAGCTTCTGAAATAAATATTACCAATAATGGAGATATAACAGTAACAAAAGGAGATTTACAAGCAGGAAATTCAAATAAAGCATTTGGAATAGAAGCAATAACAATAGAAGATAAAAGAGACCCTGATAATTTGAATAAAGTAGAATATATTGAAGGAAAAGGTGGAAAAGTAGTTAATAATGGAAATATTACAGTAACTACAAAAGCTCTTGAAGCTAAAGATGATGCTTATGGAATTAATATTCAAGGAAAAAATTTAAAAGCTGAAAATAATGGAAATATTAAAATAGTAGGGAAAGGGCATGGAGTTCATGTTACTTATGGAGAGTTTGTAAATACAGAAAAAGGGACAATAGATATTTCTGAAGCTACAAACAGTACAGCTATATATGGATTAAAAGCTAATTTAAAAAATGATGGATTAATACAATTATCTTTAGGAAAAGATAATTCTACAAATAATAAAGCTATAGAAAATATCAATGGAACAGCTATTAATACAGGAAAAATTCAAATTACAGATAAAACAGCAGATGAGTTAAAAGATTATAATCTATATAATCTATTTGTTGGAGATGTAAAACATACAGGAATGTTTACTGATTCAGAAGGAAATATGGTAGCTAAAAAAACTGACAATGTTTTAAAAGGTGAAAATACAACAGATAGTATCAATCAAGTTGGAAAAGATACAGGTTCTCTAGTATTAGGAAAAGGTGAAAAAGATGCTATAGTAGGAGGAGATAATCCTATTAAATTATCATCTTTAAATATAGCTGGAAATGTTGATATAAAAAATTCAACAAATAAAAGAGAAACTAAGATAGATGGAACTACTATTAATTTAGATAAATCTGGAAAATTAAATGTTACAGATAACTCTTCTTTAACAATTTCTAATGGAAAAGTAAATGGAGAGAAAGATAACACTGTAATTTCTATTGGAAGTGGAGCAACTACTAATATAAATAATGTAGAAATATTAGGAAATATAGATGGAACTGGAAATTTAGTAGCAACAGGAACAAATAGAATAGATGGAGTAATAGGAAGTATTTTAACTATTGGAAAAACTCAAGTTCCTGGAGCTAGAACTTTAGAAGTAAATCTTGGTAGAGATAAAACTACAGTTTCTTCTACTTCAAAATTTGAAAAAAATGTAACTATAAATCAAGAGGGACAATTAGTTCTTGAATTAGGAAAAGATAATTCTAATGCTTTACAAAATTCAAAAGTTACTGTAAAAGGAACAGGAACAAATGATATAGCTTTAGATACTTCTAATATATCAGGAGCAGGTACAACTATTAACTTAGGAAATGAAAATACATTTAATAATGTTGGAGTAACTACTACTGATGGAAAAGATGGAGTTTATAAAGTAGATACTCAATTAAATGGAAAAGGTTCAGCTGATGTAAAAGTTGAATATAATAAGAAATTATATGAAAATGATTCTAAATTAAATACTATTAATAATGCTGTAATGAACTCTAATACTTTCTTCTCACAAAATAAAGAAGAAAGAAAATCTCAATTATTAACAGCTACAGAATCAAGTATCTATTCAGAAACAGTAAAATCTTCTTATGAAAATGTAAAATTATCAGAAGATACTTTATTAGGAATGTCAAGAGTGGCTAAAACTGGAGAATGGGCAGCTAATGGTAAAGCTTTATATGATAAAAATCAATATGATAAAGCAGGAAAATACTCATCAGAAATTGAATCTTCAGGATTATTAGGTAATTTAGAGTATGGATTAGATGACAATACATCAGTAGGATTTGCTTTCTCTGGAACAAAACAAGATGTAAAAACTAATGGTGGAACTTCTAAAGGAGATATATTCTATTTAGGAGCTTATTCAAGAAGAAATATTGGAAATTATAACTTTACTGCTGGAGCTGGATATCAATTAGGAAAATATGATACAGATAATACAACAGCTAAAGTTTCTTCAAGTGATTCATATAAAACAAACTCATTATCAGCTTATGGACAAGTAAAATATATAGCTAAATTTGATGGAGTATCTTTTGAACCAAAAGCAAGATTAGGATATACTTATGTAGAACAAGATGATGTAAAAGATGCTTATACTAGAGTAACTGAAGCTAATACTTCTACAGTAGATGCTACAGTAGGATTAGATTTAGTAAAAGAAATATCATTAGATAGAGCTAATTTAAGATTAGTAGCTGGAACAAGCTATACAAAATTATTTGGAGATACAGATAAAGAATTTGTTGGAAACTTTGGAGCTAATAATATTTCAATTTCTGGAGCTAACTTAACAGAAAACTCTGTAAACTTCACATTAGGAGCTGAAGTAGAAAATGAATCTGGATTATTCTATAATGTAGGAGCTTCTTATACTATAGGAAGCAATAATACAGATAATTATGGAGCAAATTTAGGAATAGGATACAGATTCTAATTAAATAAGCAGTTTCATTTGTAATAATTCATATAAAACCTAAAAAACTCGAGGGTAATACCTCGGGTTTTTTAATAAAGAAAAAAAGACTATTACTTTATTTAGTAATAGTCTTTCTATTTATTTAATAGTTTAAGTGTCAGTTTTAATTGAAATTTTAAATAATATTAATTTCTTTTATCTCTATTTTTTGCTCCATATTCTACAAGAGTTTGGAATATAGGTAAGAATTTATCGTCGTTTCCATAAACATGCCATTCAGGGTGGAATTGAACTCCAACAACGAAAGTAGCCTCATCTAATTCTACACCTTCTATCATTCCGTCAGAAGAAGTAGCAACTACTTTTAATCCTTTTCCTAATCTTTCAACAGCTTGGTGATGCCAAGAGTTAACAGTTAAATCTTCTAGTTGTAACATATTATAAAGTTTAGAATTTTTATCAGTTACTTTACAATCATGGAAAACGAAATCTACTTTTTTAGGATCTCTATGTTTTAAATCAGAAATGTATTCAGTTGGTAAATCTTGATATAAAGTTCCACCAAGAACTACATTAAGAAGTTGCATTCCACGGCAAGTACCTAAAATAGGGTAGTCTTCTTTTAAAGCAGTTTTTAATAATAAGATATCAGATACGTCTCTATCATCTTTTAAAGTTTCAAGTTTTTTATGAGGTTTTTCTCCATAATAAACAGGGTTTATATCTTCTCCACCAGTTAAAATAACAGCGTCAACTGTTTTAAGAGCTTTTAAAGCATCTTCTTCAGTTTTTAATTGAGGTAATAAAACAGGAACACCTCCAGCTTTTTTAACTGACTCTATATAAGCAATAGTATCTTCTGGGATATCTTTTTCATAATCTCTATCCCAAGAGATACCTACTTTAACAGGGTCTTTAGTAGGAGCTTCTTTAGTTTTGAAACTTGTACATCCAGAAAGAATAAGAGTAAACAAAGCAATGATACTGATTATTAAAGTTCTAAATTTTTTCATGAAATCCTCCTAGTAATATTCACTTAAACTAAAAATAAATTCTTATTAAGATTATATAACTATGTACTAAAAAAGTCAAATGTTTTTTAAAACAGTTGTATATGTTTAAATAATATCAACGAAATTAAATTAAAGTTCAAAACATATACATAAAAGATAAAATGATAGTAAATAATATATATAATGAATAGTGTGGGAGATTATTTTTTAGAATCCTTGATAAAATAATAAAAAAGTGGTTTAATTATAATAATAAGGAGGGGATTTTTATGAGTATAAATAGAAAAAATTTAGATATATTAGAAGAACTAGCAGAAAAGAAAAAACTACCTTTATCATATTTTTCAGAAAAATATCAAGTAAGTGAGAGAAATATAAGATATAGCATAGAAAATCTTAACTTCTACTTATTAAAATCCTCTCTTCATGAAATATTTTTAAAAAAAGGTGAATTAGAATGGATATGTTCTAAGGAAGAATTAAAAAATTTTATAAAAAATATTAATATAAATAACTATATTTTTTCAAAAGAAGAGAGGGAAAACTATATTTTAATAAGTTATCTTTTTTCAGATAGTGTAAAGATAGCAAATATAGAAAAGTATTTAAAAGTAAGTCGTCCTACTATAAAAAAAGATTTAATATCTCTAAATAAATATTTAAAAGAATTTGAATTAGAATTTATAAGAAAAGAGAATAATATTTTAATAGAGGGAAAAGAAAAAAAATTAAGACATTTAAAACTTTTAAAACTTTTAGAATATATAGAAGTAAAAGATGGAAAGATTGAATTTATACCTAAGATTTATATTACCGAAAGAGAAGAAATTGAATTTATAAAAAAATATTTAGAGAATATAGATATTTCACAATTTTGGGAAATAATTTTAGATATAGAAAAAGAGCTTAATGTAAAGTTTGATGAAAAATTTAAAACACTTATGTACCTTTATTTAATACCTACAATGGAAAGAATAAAGAAAAATAATATTATAATAAAGAAAGATAATAGCGAGTTTTTAAGAAATCTTAGTGACTATAAAATTATAAGAAGAATACTTACTAAGATTATTCCAGAAAATTTAGATTATGAATTTTTACATTTGACTGAATATTTTATAAGTGGGTACTATTCAAGTGATTTTTCGGAAAATATTTCAATAGTTAATAAATTTATAGAGGAATTTTGTAAAAAAATTTCTCAATCTCTTAATTTTAATTTTGTAGAATCAGAAGAATATAAACAAGAAATATTAAGATATTTATTACCAGCTGTATATCGTATAAAAAATAATTTCTTTTTAATAAAAAATCATGAAAAATATAGTGGAAATAATAAAATATATGAAAATGTAAAAAAAGCAGTATTAGAATGTAATTGTATATTAAAAGAGCCTTTTAGAGAAGATGAAATAGTTTTTCTTGCAAAAACAAGTGAAAAATATATTGAAATAAAAAAATCAGAGAAAATTTCATTAAAAAAATTAATTTCAATAATCAATGAAAATAAAAATATCCTAGAAAGTGAGCAATTTATAGATACTCTTTTATTAACCTTTGGAGATAAAATAGAAGATGATAGATAATTTTTTTGTGATATAGAACCTTAAAATTAATTTCAAAAATTTTTGAAAAATAATTGATATTAACAAAGAATTATATTAAATGTATAATAAATGTATTGATATAATATAGGAGGTTCTAAAATATGAGCAAAAAAGTTGGATTTTGGGAGTTTTTCCAAGGGCTAGGAAAAACATTTATGTTACCTGTATCTTTATTAGCTGCATGTGGTATCATGCTTGGAATTGGTAGTTCTTTTGCTAGTTCAGTAACAGCTGAGATTTTACCTTTCTTAAAAATTCCTGTAATAAAATTATTCTTTGAATTTATGTCTACTATTGGTTCTTTTGCTTTTTCAAATTTACCAATGATGTTTGCTATGGCAATCCCATTAGGTCTAGCAAGACAAGATAAAGGAGTGGCTGCCTTTTCTGGATTTGTAGGATTTATAATGGCTAGTATGACAGCAAACTTCTTCTTAAAAGTAACAGGAACTTTGGCTACTCCTGAAAATATGAAAGCAGCTGGACAAGCTATGGTTTATGGAATCCAAAGTGTTGATGTTGGAGTTTTAGGTGGAGTTATAATCGGGGTTATCGTTTATAAAATTCACGACAGATATTGTGAAATAAAATTACCTGACGCTTTAGCTTTCTTTGGTGGTTCAAGATTTGTACCTATTGCTACTGCAGTAGTAGTTGGAGTTGTTGGAATAGTAATACCTTTAATTTGGCCTTTCTTTAATGGAATTATCATTAAAATTGGAGAACTTATTGGAAAAGCTGGAGTATTTGGACCATTAGTATTTGGAGCTGGAGAAGGAATCTTAAGACCATTTGGATTACACCATATCTTAGTTGCTATGATAAGATTTACATCAGCTGGAGGAGAGGCTGTTGTTAATGGTGAAACAGTTTATGGAGCTTTAAGTATATTCTATAAAGAGTTTGCTAATGGAGTATTAGACCCTAATGTAACAAGATTTTTATCACAAGGTAAAATGCCTTCATATTTATTTGGATTACCAGCTGTAGCTTTAGCTATATATCACACAGCTAGACCAGAAAATAGAAAGAAAATAAAAGGACTTTTAGCTTCTGGAGTAGTAGCTTGTATGGTTGGAGGAATTACTGAGCCATTAGAATTTATATTCTTATTCTTATCACCTGTTTTATATCTTTTCCACTGTATAATGGTTGGACTTGGATTTATGACAATGGGAATTTTAAAAGTAGCTATTGGAAACACAGATGGAAACATAATTGACTTTATAGTATTTGGAGTTTTACAAGGATTTAGAACAAAATGGTATCTTGTAATTCCTGTGGGAATTATTTGGTTTATAATTTACTATGTAGTATTCAAATATGCTATAGTTAAATTTGATTTAAAAACTCCAGGAAGAGAAGTTATTACAGATGAATCTAATGTTAAATTAGGTGGATATGACGCTGAAAGACTTTTAAAAGCTTTAGGTGGAAAAGAAAATATAGTTTCTTTAGATAACTGTATTACAAGATTAAGACTTGTTTTAAATGATACAAGTATTATAAATGAAGAGGAAATAAAAGCAACAGGAGCTATAGCTGTAGTAAAACTAGATGCTAGTAACTTACAAGTTATAATTGGACCTCAAGTACATGTTGTAAAAAATAAATTAGATAAACTTATAAAGTAGTGGTGAAGAAAAATGAATTTTGATACTGTCATTGATAGAAAAGGGACATATTGCACACAATGGGATTTTGTAAAAGATAGATTTGGAAAAGAAGGGCTATTACCTTTTACTATTTCAGATATGGATTTAGAATCTTCAAAGGAAATAATAGAAGCCCTTATAAAAAGAGTTAATCACGGAGTTTTTGGATATAGTAGATGGAATCATGAGGACTTTAAAAATTCAATAGAATTTTGGTATAATACAAGATTTAATTATCAAATAGATAAAGAATGGATATTATATGCTCCAAGTGTAATCTATGCTATTTCAAAATTTATAAAAATGAAATCAAATGTAGGAGATGGTGTCCTTATAAATACACCTGGATATGATGGATTTTTTAAAGTGATTGCTGATAATGATAGAAAAATAATATCATCTCCACTTGTAAAAAATGGAAACAATTATGAGATTGATTTTGAAGATTTTGAAGAAAAATGTAAAACTTGTAAAATTTTCTTAATGTGTAGTCCTCATAATCCTGTTGGAAAGGTTTGGAGTGTTGAGGAACTAAAGAAAATCATCTCTATTTGTAAAAAATATAATGTCTTTATAATCTCTGACGAAATTCACATGGATATTGTTTATAGTGGAAAACACATACCAGTGTTAGAAGTAGCAGGAGATTACATAGATAATATTGTACTATGTACAGCAGCATCAAAAACTTTTAATATTCCAGCTTTGGGAGGAGCTTATCTTTTCTGTACTACGGCTAAAGACAGAGATGAGTATTTAAGAATATTAAAAAATAGAGATGCTTTATCTTCACCATCTATTCTTGGAATAATAGGTACAATTACAGCCTATAATCAATGTGGTTACTGGGTAGATGAGCTTTTGAAATATACAAAATCAAATATTGAATTTGTAAAAGATTATTTAGAAAAAAATATTCCAGAGTTAAGTTGTGATATTCCTGATGGGTGTTACTTTGCTTGGATTGATTTTTCAAAATTAAATATATCTAGTGAAGAATTTCAAAAAGCTTTGATAGATGTAGGAAATGTAGCTATAATGCCTGGATTGACTTATGGTGAAGCTGGAAGATTTTTCTTGAGATTAAATGTTGGATGTTCTCTTGAAAAAGTAAAAGATGGATTGAGTAGAATGAAAATTGCAGTTGATTCTTTAAAAAGATAGACTATATAGATTGATTAACACAAAATAAATAGAAAAATAAATAGGGAATAAATAAGGTAGATATGGGAGTCTACCTTATTTTTTAATAAAAAAATGTATATAAACAATAATATTTTAACAAAATATATGGTATAATTTAACAAAAGAGAAAATAATAAGTCGGGGTAAGATTATGATGACAGAAGCAGAATTAGAAAAAAATTTAATAGATGACTTGATTGGGTTAGGATATGAGAGAACTAATATAAAAGATGAAGAGGGATTAATTTCTAATTTAAAATCACAGTTAGAAAAGTTTAATAATATAAAGCTTAGTCAAAATGAATTTAAAAAAATACTTATTCATCTATCTGGAGATAGTATATTTGAGAAAGCTAAAAAATTAAGAGATAGATTTGAACTTCCTACAGATAAAGGAGAGATTAAATATATATCTTTTCTTGATAGTAAAAATGTAGAAAATAATCTTTTTCAAGTAGCTAATCAAATCACAATGAAAGGACAATATGAAAATAGATATGATGTAACTATTCTTGTAAATGGACTTCCATTGGTACAGATAGAACTTAAGAAAAAAACAATCCAATTAAAAAAAGCTTTTTATCAAATACAAAGATATCAAAGACATTCATATTCATATAAAACTCTTTTTCAATATATTCAAATTTTTGTAATCAGTAATGAGGAAAATACAAGATATTTTTCTAATAATAAAGAGTTAAAATATGAATTTACTTTCCCTTGGGCTGATGAGTATAACCTAAAGAAAAATAGATTAACTGATTTTACAAAAACTTTCTTAGATAAAAAACATCTTGGAAATATGCTTACTAAATATATAGTTACTAATGAAACTCAAAAAGCTCTTATGATATTAAGACCATACCAATATTATGCTGTTGAAAAAATAATAGACAGGGTAAAAACTTCTCCAGGTATGAATGGATATATTTGGCATACTACAGGAAGTGGAAAAACTCTGACATCATTTAAGGCTAGTCAAATAATATCTACTCTTGATGAAGTAGAAAAAGTTGTTTTTTGTGTAGATAGAAAAGACTTAGACTATCAAACATCAAAGGAATTTAACGCCTTTGCTCCAGGTTCAATAAGTCGTGTAGAAGATACAGACGAATTTGTAAAAAATATGTTAAATGGAACTAATAAAGTGGTGGTAACTACCATTCAAAAGTTAAATAATGCCATTAGTAAACCATATTATCTAAAAAGAATGGAGAAAATAAAAGATAAAAGACTTGTATTTATTTTTGATGAATGTCATAGAACACAGTTTGGAGAAACTCATTCAAGAATTGATAACTTTTTTACTAATAAACAATTTTTCGGATTTACAGGAACACCAATATTTTCAGAAAATGCTGTAAAGTATAAAACAACTGCTGATTTATTTGGGCAAAGACTTCATACTTATACAATAAAAGAAGCTATAGATGATGAAAATGTATTAGGTTTTTCAGTAGAGTATTACTCTACTTTTAATTTAAAAGATGAAAATGGAGATGATTTATCTCCTGATGAGATGATAGAAAATGGAATTGACACAAAAGAGGTATTTTCAAAAAGAGAAAGACTTGAAAATATAGTTGATTTTATAATTAAAAATCATAATGCTAAAACTTCTCATGGAGAATATCAAAGTATATTTGCTATAAGTGATATAAATACTTTAATTGAATATTACAATATTTTTAAAGAAAAAAATACAAATTTAAGAATAGCAAGTATTTTTACCTATGAAGCCAATGTAGATTTAGCTAATGACGAGGGAACTTTTGAGGTAGAGGGAGATGAGTGTAAACACCCAAGAGAACACCTTGATAGAATGGTAGCTGACTACAATAAAATGTTTGGAGATAATTTTAATCTTAATGCTGAAAATGGTTTCAATAGTTATTTCATAGATATTTCAAAAAAATTAAAAGAGAGAAAAATAGATATACTACTTGTAGTAAATATGTTTTTAACAGGTTTTGACAGTAAATATCTAAATACTTTGTATGTAGATAAAAATTTGAAATATCATGGACTTATACAAGCATATTCAAGAACTAATAGAATTTTAAATGTAAATAAACCTCATGGAAATATTGTATGTTTTAGAAATCTAAAGAAAAGAACAGATGAGGCTATAAGATTATTCTCTGATGAGAGTGCTTGTGAAACTGTGCTTATGAAAAGTTATGGGGAATATGTAGAGATTTTTAATGACTATTTAAAAACTTTAAGAGCTTTGGCTGAAAATTCACAAGAGGTAGATAACTTAGAAACAGAGGAAAATAAACTATCATTTATTGAAACATTTAAAAATCTTTTAAGGGTAATGAATAAATTAACAAGCTTTTCAACTTTCTCATATGATGATTTGAATATTTCACAAGATGATTTTGAATCATATAAAAGTAAATATATAGATATGTATGATACTTTGGTAGGGCAAGGAACAAAAAATAATGGAGATAAAACTTCTATTATAGATGAGATTGATTTTGAAATTGAATTACTAGCTAAAGATAATATAAATGTAAGCTATATTATATCTTTGCTTAAAAATCTTGATAGTAAGGAAGCTACATTTGTAAAAGATGTAGAATATATTTTAAAAACTATTGATAGTGTTCCGAGCTTAAAAAATAAAAGGGAATTACTAGAGAGATTTATAGAAGAAAATAGAGAAATATTCACAATAGAATCAAAAGAAGATGTAGAAGATAAATTATCTGAATATATGCAAGAACAAAAGAAAAAAGCTATTGAAGAATTAATAACAGAGGAAGAATTAAAGGCTGATAAAGTAAATAATATAATAGAAAAATGTGAGTTTACAGAGAAAAAGCCAGAAGTGGCAGATATAAAAGAATCTTTTGTAACAAGACCAAGTATTTTAAAATTAAATAAAAGAATTGAAGATATACAACACAAAATAGAAAGTATTATAGAAAAGTTTAATTTCTTTAATATGTAGGGAGTGAATAAAATGATACCAAAATATAATGAAATGTATAGAGAGATTTTAGAAGTATTAAAGAATGGGGAAGCTTATCCTTTTAAAGAAGTAAAAGAGCTTGTTGCTGAAATATTAAGTCTTTCGGAAGAGGAAAGAAATGAAAGACTGGAAAGTGGAAAGAAAAAATATGATGATAGAATAAGTTGGGGTTGCACTTATTTAAAAAGGGCTGGGTTAGTAGAAAATACTAAAAGAGGAGTTGTAAGAATAACTAATAAAGGTTTAGAGTTATTAGAAAGTAATCCTGAAAAAATAGATAATAATTTATTATCTACCTATAAAGAGTTTACTAATTTTTTAAAAAGAAATAAAAAAGATGAGATACAAAATATAAAAGAAAAAATAGAAGAAAAAAATCAAACACCTCAAGATGTATTAGAAGAATCCTTTAAAGAAATAAATAAAATATTAGAAGAAGAAATTTTAGAGGAAGTATTAAGACAAAGCCCAGAATTTTTTGAATATCTTGTTGTAAAATTATTGCAAAAAATAGGATATGGAAGTTTAATATCTGAATCAGGGATAGTAACAAAAAAAAGTAATGATGAAGGAATAGATGGAATTATAAAACAAGATAAATTAGGTTTTGATTCTATATATATTCAAGCTAAAAAATGGGATAGAGAAACTACTGTAAGTAGACCAGAAATACAAAAATTTGTAGGAGCTTTGGGAGGAAAAGGAGCAAGTAAAGGACTTTTTATAACAACAGCTAAATTTTCAGATGGAGCTATGAAATATTCAAAAGAACAACATATAGCAAAAGTTGTCCTTATAGATGGAAGAAAGTTAGCAAAATTGATGATTGAATATAATGTAGGTGTTTCAGTAGAAAGTACTTATGAAATAAAAAGAATTGATAGTGATTTTTTTGAAAATATAGATTAAGATAAAAAAAGGAAATATTATGAAAATACAGCAAATATTTAATGAATTAACAGATTTGAATGATATGAATTATAGATTTCATTTAGCAAAACCAGCAAGTGAAAGACCCTCAGATGTATTAGCTCGTTCAAGAGAAGATTGGCTAGGGTGGCAGATATATAAAGAAAGAGAAAATGGAGAGAGATTTCCTTATCCTGTGAAATATATTTTTAGTTTTGCACAATTATCAGGAAATGAATTTATTTTTGGTGGAATATTCGAGATTTTAGATAGAAGTGGAAAAGAATATAAGGTTAAATATGTAGATAAATATCAAGATTTAATAGGAAGAGTTGTATTAACATATACTGGAAAAAATAAAAGAGGAACTGTTTTCAGACCTAGTCATATCTTGGAAAATTCAGAAATAATTGAAATTTATAAAAGTGCATATAAAGGAGAAAAATTTCCTGGTATAGAAAATATAAATCATACTTATAAACAACTAAGAATAGTTTATGATAATAAACTAGAGGATTGGAAAAATATACTTAGTAATATAAAAGGAATTTATCTTTTGACAGATACTAAAACAGGAAAACATTATGTAGGTTCTGCTAAAGGTGTGGATAGTATATATGGAAGATGGAGTAATTATATTTATGGATTTGATGGTGGGAATAAAGAATTAATAAAATTGAGAAAAGAAGAAGGGGAAGAATATTTTAAAGAAAACTTTAAATTTTCGATTTTAGAAGTTTTTGGAATGAGTTTTGAAGATAAAAATATAGAAGCAAAAGAAAGTCTATGGAAAGAAAAATTAATGAGTAGACAGTTTGGATATAATTCAAACTAGAGATTTAAAATTGTGGAGGAAATAAATAATGTCAGAACATCAAGCAGAATTAGAAAAAAGACTATGGGCAATAGCCAATGAGCTTAGGGGAAATATGGGAGCTGATGAATTTAAAAACTATATACTAGGTTTAATATTCTTTAAGTTCCTATCTGAAAAAATAGAGAAAACAGGAAACGATATATTATCAGAAGATAATATGAAATTTGAAGATATAGAGGGAAAAGATGAATATATTGAAGCAGTAAAAGAGTATTGTATCAATAGTATTGGTTATTTTATAGAGCCTAAATATCTTTTTGGAAATTTAGCTAGTAGAGCAAAGAATGGAGAATTTATCATAGAAGATTTGGGGCTAGCTTTGAAATATATAGAAGATTCTACAAATGGACAAGCTAGTAATGACGATTTTTCAGGACTATTTGGAGATGTAGATTTAACATCTTTAAAACTTGGAAAAACTTCTAACGATAAAAATAAAATGATTTCCGAAGTAATAAAACATTTACAAGATATTAATTTTAATTTTGATGATACAGAAATGGACGTTTTAGGAAATGCCTATGAATATTTAATAGGTCAATTTGCTAGTAATGCTGGTAAAAAGGCTGGAGAATTCTATACACCAGCACAAGCTTCAAAACTTTTGGCAAAATTAACAACAGTTGGAAAAGATAGAATAAAATCAGTTTATGACCCTACTTGTGGTTCTGGTTCTCTATTATTAAAAGTAGCTTCTCAAGTAGAAGTATCAAATATCTATGGGCAAGAGTTAAATACTACAACTTATAACTTAGCTCGTATGAATATGATATTACATGGAGTAAAATTTAATGATTTTGAGATTAGACAAGGGGACACATTGGAGAATCCACAACATTTAGACAAAAGATTTGATATAGTTGTGGCTAACCCTCCATTCTCTCAAAAATGGAGTGCTGATGATAGTTTTCTATCTGATGAAAGATTTGCTTCTTATGGAAAATTAGCTCCTAGTAGTAAGGCTGATTTTGCTTTTATTCAACATATGGTTTATCATTTAGATGATGAGGGAACAATGGCTGTAATAGTTCCTCACGGAGTATTATTTAGAGGAGCAAGTGAGGGAGTTATAAGAAAATATTTATTAAAAGAGAAAAATTATATTGACGCAATAATTGGACTACCTGCTAATATTTTCTATGGAACAAGTATTCCTACTTGTGTAATTGTAGTTAAGAAAAATAGAAAAAATGATGATGATATATTATTTATAGATGGTTCAAATGATTTTGAAAAATCTAAAAATCAAAACTATTTGAGAGATGAAGATGTAGAAAAGATTGCTAATACTTACAAAAATAGAGAGGAAATAGAAAAATATTCTAAAAGAGTAAGTATGAAAGAGATTGAAGAAAATGATTATAACTTAAATATTCCAAGATATGTAGATACTTTTGAGGAAGAGGAAGAAATAAATCTTGAAGAAGTAGTAGAGAAAATAACAAAGATAGATGAGGAAATGAAAGAAGTAGATGAAACTATCAAAAACTTCTGTAATGAGCTTGGAATAAAAGCTCCTGTAATGTAGGTGAGAATATGGAAATTGAGAGAAGAGATATTTTTACAGATATTAAAAATATTATTGACTTATCTTATCAAAAAGCGCAGACAGTGTCTGCGGAATTTAAACTTTCATATTCTCATTATCTTACTCTTATGAGAATAACAAATATAGAGGAAAGAAATTTCTATGAAATAGAGGCAATAAATAATAATTGGAGTTTAAGAGAATTAAAAAGACAAATTGATTCTGCTTTGTATGAAAGATTAGTTTTGAGTAGAGATAAGGAAAAAGTTATTGAATTATCTAAAAAGGGGCAATTAATAGAAAAGCCTCAAGATATTAGACAGATACAAATGTATGTAAATTACTATGATAGACATGTAAAACTTGATGATGAAAATAAAACAATAGGAATTATAATATGTAAAGATAAAAATGATACTCTTGTAAATATGACACTTCCAGAGGGAAATGAACAAATATTTGCTAGTAGATATATGACAATCTTACCTAGTAAAGAAGAATTGAAAAAGATAGTAGAAAGTGAGGTAAGAGAATGAAAAAAGTACCAAAGTTAAGATTTAAAGAGTTTAGTGATGAATGGGAAGAAATAAAAGAGGATATAAAAATTTTATCTGGTAACGCTTATCCATTAGAAAGTTATAATTCAGAAGGAATTTTATTAGTCCAAGGCTTGAATATTTATCCAGGAAAATTAATAATAGAAAATCCTATATATATAGCAAAAAATTTCAATAATTTTAAACATATTAATATTAAAAATGGAGATATTTTACTTGGGTTAAATAGACCTATTATTAATAATGAGTTAAAAGTTTGTTTATTTGAGAATGATAAAGCGTACTTATATCAAAGAGCAGGAATACTACATTTTAATAAAAATAATATAAATTCTAAATTTATTTATCAATATTTAAGAAGTGAAAGTTTTAAAAGAAAATTAGAAAAAGAATTAGTAGGGTCGGACCAACCTTATATAAAATCTGATTTGTTTAAAATTATAAAAATTTATTCAGGAAAATATTTCGAACAAGAAAAAATAGCTAACTTTCTTTCTAGTATAGATAAAAAAATTTCTTTAACAGAAGAAAAATTAGAATTATTTAGAGAATACAAAAAGGGAGTTATGCAAAAGATTTTCTCTCAAGAATTAAGATTTAAAGATAATGAGGGAAATGATTATCCAAAGTGGGAAGAAAAGAGATTAAATGAATTAGTTGTTAAATTAACAAATGGGATAAGTTTAAATCAAAATTTAGAAAAGAAAGGATATAGAGTAACAAGAATAGAAACTATTTCAATGGGGAAAATAGATATAAATAAAATAGGATTTGTTTTAACTGATAAAAATTTAGATGAATATAAATTAAATATAGGAGATTTATTATTTAGTAATATTAATAGTGTAGAACACATAGGAAAAATAGCTTATGTAGATAAAGATTATAATTTATATCATGGAATGAATTTGTTGAGAATAGTTTTTAAAGAACAATATAATTCAAAATATTTTTATTATATTTTAATAACTAATAAATATAAAAAGATATTTGAAAAATTATGTAATAAAGCAGTAAGTCAAGCTAGTATAAACCAAACTGAATTAGGAAAAATTAAGGTAAAATTTCCTATTTTAGAAGAACAAAGAAAAATAGCAAATTTCCTATCATCTATTGATGAAAAAATAGAGAAAATTGAAAATGAACTTGAAAATTTAAAAGAATTTAAAAAAGGATTATTACAACAGATGTTTGTATAAATTATATAATAAATTTGTCGGTATAAGATAAAGTAAAAATATCTTATTACCGACAATGGTAAAATACCTTATATTTCAATAAAAAAGAAATAATAAAGAATAATTTTATAAAAAATATTTAAAATTTATAGAATTCGACAAAAATACATTATAAATCTTTCTAAAATAATAATATTTTAAAGTTATAAGACTAAAACCAAGTAAATTGGTATTTAAACTTTAATCATATCTGATACCCCTTTCTTTATTTTCTGACTAAAACCAAGTAAATTGGTATTTAAACTTTTCTAAAAATATGTATCTCATATAAATACACTCAGACTAAAACCAAGAAAATTGGTATTTAAACAAACATTAATCTATCTAAAATGCTTTTTCTCTCTTCGACTAAAACCAAGTAAATTGGTATTTAAACTATTATATATTTTGTGTACATAAAAATTTATTTTCTGACTAAAACCAAGTAAATTGGTATTTAAACTAAGATTAAAAGCCATAGCAACAGGCATATTCTCTCGACTAAAACCAAGTAAATTGGTATTTAAACAATCTTAATTTATCCCCTACTTTTAAATCATTTACATGACTAAAACCAAGTAAATTGGTATTTAAACTTATGATTTTTATATCAATATTATCTGTATTTATTGGACTAAAACCAAGTAAATTAATATTTATTAAAAACTAGTTATCTAAATAACTAGTTTTTTTCTTGTTTATGTTATAAAAATAAGCTAGAATAATATAGAGGTGATAAAATGGGAAAACCAAATAGAAGTTCAATAATAAAAATTATAATTTCTAATTATGATAACAAAGGAATAAAAGAAGTAAAAGTAAGATACAATAAACAAGCTCAATTAGATACTTTTTTAATTAAAAGTGAATTGAAAGATGGAAAGTTTATTTTATATTCAATAGTAGATAAAGCAAGAGAAAAATATAGATATAGTTTTGAAATAGATAAAACTAATATTAATAAAAATGAAATACTAATTATAAAAAAAGATATATATTCTAATAAAGAAGATAAAGTTATAAGAAAATATATTCTTTCTTTTGAAGTATCTGAAAAAAATGATAGAACAATAGTAACCAAAATAAAAGATTGTTTAGAAACTCAAAAGAAAGAAAAATTTGAAAGAGAAAATACAAGAAGATTAATCTCTGAAACAGAAAGAAAGTTATTGAGTGAAGAAACACAAAAAACATACTCTAAAATAGCTTGTTGTTCTCCAGAAGATATAGATTCTGTAAAGATTTATAAAATAAAAAGATATTTGGCTTATCGTTCAAATATGCTTTTATTTTTTTCTTTGATAAATGATATATTTGTTAAAGGAGTAGTAAAAGATAATGGAGAAGAAGTAGGAGAAATTTGGAGAATAATTGACTCTAAAGAAATAGATGAAAAGAAAACTTATGATTTACTTGTTGAAAACTTTAAAAAAAGAATGAGTCAAGAGTTTATAAATTATAAGCAAAGTATAGAAAATAAAATAGAAAAAAATACAAATAAAATAAAAGAGATTGAGCAAAAATTAAAAAAAGAAAAATATAAAAAAGAAATAAACAGGTTAAAAAAACAATTAATTGAATTAAATAGAGAAAATGATTTATTAGAAAAGGATAAAATTGAATTATCTGATGAAGAAATAAGAGAAGATATTGAAAAAATATTAAAAATTTATTCTGACTTAAGACATAAATTAATGCACTATAATTATCAATATTTTGAAAATCTTTTTGAGAATAAAAAAATTTCTAAAGAAAAAAATGAAGATGTAAATTTAACTGAATTGTTAGACTTGAATTTATTTAGATATTTACCTTTAGTAAGACAGTTGAAATTAGAAAATAAAACGAATTATTTAGAGAAAGAAGATAAAATTACTGTATTAGGAGTTTCTGATTCTGCTATAAAATACTATAGCTATTATAATTTTTTATGTGAGCAAAAAAATGGGTTTAATAATTTTATAAATAGCTTTTTTTCAAATGATGGAGAAGAAAATAAGAGTTTTAAAGAAAAAATAAATTTATCATTAGAAAAAGAAATAGAAATAATGGAAAAAGAAACCAATGAAAAGATAAAAGAAATTAATAAAAACGAACTCCAATTAATGAAAGAACAAAAAGAGTTAGGAACAGCTTATGTACTAGATATTCATAGTCTTAATGATTATAAAATTTCGCACAATGAAAGAAATAAGAATGTAAAATTGCAAAATGATATTATGAATGGAAATAGAGATAAAAATGCTTTAGATAAAATAAATAAAAAATTAGTAGAATTAAAAATAAAAATGGATAAAATAACAAAGAGAAATTCCATTCTTAGATTAAAATATAAATTACAAGTAGCTTATGGATTTTTGATGGAAGAATATAAAGGAAATATAAAAAAATTCAAAGATGAATTTGATATTTCTAAAGAAAAAATAAAGAGTTATAAATCAAAGGGAGAAAAATATTTAGAGGTTAAGAGTGAGAAAAAATATATAACTAAAATATTAAATTCAATAGAAGATATACATAATATAACTTGGCTTAAAAATCAAGAAGAAAATAATCTTTTTAAGTTTTATGTTTTAACATATATTCTTTTACCTTTTGAATTTAGAGGAGATTTTTTAGGTTTTGTAAAGAAACATTATTATGATATAAAAAATGTTGAGTTTTTAGATGAAAATAATGACAGGTTAACACCTGAACAATTAGAGAAAATGAAAAATGATAGTTTCTTTAATAAAATAAGACTTTTTGAAAAAAATAGTAAGAAGTATGATATTCTAAAAGAATCTATTTTAACTTCTGAAAGAATAGGAAAATATTTTAGTTTATTAAATACAGGAGCAAAATATTTTGAATATGGTGGAGAAGAAAATAGAGGAATTTTTAATAAAAATATTATAATACCTATTTTTAAGTATTATCAAATAGTTTTAAAATTGTATAATGATGTTGAACTAGCTATGCTTTTAACTTTAAGTGAATCAGATGAAAAAGATATAAATAAAATAAAAGAATTAGTAACTTTAAAAGAAAAAGTTAGTCCTAAAAAAATTGATTATGAAAAAAAATATAAATTTAGTGTTTTATTAGATTGTTTTAATCGAATAATAAATTTAGGGAAAAAAGACTTTTTAGCTTCTGAAGAGGTAAAAGAAGTAGCAAAAACTTTTACAAATTTAGCATATCTTAGAAATAAAATTTGTCATTTAAACTATTCAAAATTTATAGATGATTTATTAACTATAGATACTAATAAATCTACTACTGATTCAGAAGGAAAACTTTTAATAAATGATAGAATAAGAAAATTAATTAAATTTATAAGAGAAAATAATCAAAAAATGAATATCTCCATAGATTATAATTATATAAATGATTATTATATGAAAAAAGAAAAATTTATCTTTGGACAAAGAAAACAAGCAAAAACAATTATAGATTCAGGAAAAAAAGCTAATAAAAGAAATAAAGCAGAAGAATTATTAAAAATGTACAGAGTAAAAAAAGAAAATATAAATCTAATCTATGAATTAAGTAAAAAATTAAATGAATTAACAAAATCAGAATTGTTTTTATTAGATAAAAAACTTTTAAAAGATATAGATTTTACTGATGTAAAAATAAAAAATAAATCATTTTTTGAATTAAAGAATGATGTAAAAGAGGTAGCTAATATAAAGCAAGCTTTACAAAAACACAGTTCTGAACTAATAGGAATTTATAAAAAAGAAGTGATTATGGCAATAAAAAGAAGTATTGTTAGTAAACTTATCTATGATGAAGAAAAAGTTTTATCAATAATTATTTACGATAAAACTAATAAGAAATATGAAGATTTCTTATTAGAAATTAGAAGAGAGAGGGACATTAATAAATTCCAATTTCTTATAGATGAGAAAAAAGAAAAATTAGGTTATGAAAAAATAATAGAAACAAAAGAGAAAAAGAAAGTGGTAGTTAAGATACAAAATAATAGTGAGTTGGTATCAGAACCTAGAATTATAAAAAATAAAGATAAGAAAAAAGCAAAAACTCCTGAGGAAATTTCAAAGTTAGGAATTCTTGATTTAACAAATCATTATTGCTTTAACTTAAAAATAACCCTTTAAATTTGCAAAAATAATAAATGTATGATATACTGATGTAGTTATAATTTCATTTAATCCAAAGTTTAGATTTTTAGTTTTAAAATTTAAAACAAGGAGGCATATAATGAATATTATAACGATTCTTTTATCATTTCAAATAATGTATGACGCATATAAACTAATAGTTGATGTAAAGAAGTTATTAGAAATGATAAAATAAGGGTGGGAAACTACCCTTATTTTTTTATTTCTTTTAAATTTTTAATAAAAATTATCAAGTCTTTTTCCCTCTTCCCCTCAAAAATTTTCCTTATTGCCCTCTTAAACCTTAATAAATTCAATGATTTATCTTTAACAATCGAACAAAAAATAAAAATAATTGTTATCTATTAATCCTTTATATTTCTTGGTATAATCAATCAGAATAAAAGATAATCTAAGGGGTGATACTGATGGAAAAAGATTATTTACAAAAAGATTTAATAGAAGAAATACAAAAAAGAGGTATACTGAGAGTAGGAACAACAGGAGATTACAAACCTTTTACATATATAGAAAACCAAAAATATATTGGATATGATATAGAAATTTCAAGATTATTAGCCAAAGCTCTAAATGTAGATATAGAATTTATAACTACTACTTGGAAAGATATTTCAAAAGATTTAGAAAATCAAAAATATGATATTGCAGTAGGTGGAATTTCTAAAAATCTTGAAAGAGAAAATAAATTTGAAATGACAGATTCCTATATCACTTCTGGAAAATGTTATCTAGTGAGAAAAGGAGAAGAAAATAAATATAAATCTATAGCTGATGTAAATAATCCAAATACAATAATAGGTGTAAATATAGGTGGAACTAATGAGGAATTTGTGGACAAAAATTTCAATCGTGCTAAAATAATAAAATATTTTGATAATTTAGAAGTTCCAAAGGCTGTAGCCAATAAAGATGTAGATGTGATGATAACAGATAGTAGTGAAGTAAATTATTATAGAAATCACAATCCAAAATTAGAGGGAAGTCAGACAGATACACCATTTACAAAATGTGAAAAAGCATATATGTTACCAAAGGGACAAAAGAATTTTCTTATTTTTGTAAATAATTTTTTAAAAGATTTGGATAATCAAGGGGAAATAAAAAAATTAAAGGATAAATACTTAAAGTAGAGGGGAGAGAAAAATGAGTAAAATAATGAAAAGAAATATCTACATAGCAATAGCTTTACTACTAATTATATTTGTTAGATATATTCCAGCACCTACAGGAATGAATCAATCAGGAATGGCAGTAATAGGAATATTTTTAGGAAGTTTACTTTTGTGGCTTACTGTGGCAATAGATTGGCCAAGTATTCTTTGTATATTTTCAATAGGTTTAATTCCTGAAATTGGTTTTAAAAGTATATATGCTTCATCTTATGGAAATGAAACTTTTATTTTCTTGATGACTACATTTTTATGTACTCATGTATTGGCTGAAACTCCATTTTTAAAAAGATGTGCCTTATATTTTATAACTAGCTCTGTGGCAAAAAAAGGACCTTGGGCATTTATTATATCTTTCTTATCTGCTATAATATGTATAGGTTCTTTTGTATCTCCTACAGTTCTATTTGTTTTGTTTTTACCAATTCTTGAAAAAATAAACGAATTATTGGGACTAAAAAAAGGGGATAAAATAGGACAACTTTTGATGATAGGACTTGCTTTTGCTGTGTCTGTATCCTCTGGAATGACTCCAATAGCTCATGTATTTAGTATAATGGCAATGGGATTTTATACAACAGCCACAGGAAATGTTATAAGTTACGCTGATTATATGGCTTTTGCAATACCTGTGGGAATTATTTGTATGACATTATTGGTTTTAGTTTTTAGATTTGTGATGAATCCTGATATGTCTAAAATAAAAAATCTAGATGTATCTTTTATGAAAGATGAATTAAAGCCAATGGATAAAAGAGAAAAAACTGTAATAGGAATATTTATTTTAATAGTTTGTTTATGGGTATTCCCAAGTATCTTAAAAAATTTTATCCCTGTTATTTCAAAAATTGGTAAAATGGGAACAGCTATGCCTCCAATCTTAGGAGTTGTATTGTATTCTATAATCACTTTTGACGAAAAACCTCTTTTAAATTTCCCAGAGGGAATGAGAAAAGGTGTACAATGGTCTAGCCTTGTAATGTGTGCTGGTACTTTAGGAATTGGAGTTGCTATGACAAACTCAAAAATAGGTTTAACAAAATATTTAATCAGTGAGTTAAATCCAATATTACAAGGAATATCTCCAATGTTATTAATATTATTCTTAATAACTTGGGCTTGTATTCAAACAAATTTATCATCAAATATGGTAACTGTAACTGTGGTTACTACTGTGGCTATTCCTCTTATTCAAGCTACTAATGGTACAGTTTCTTGTCCAGCTGTGGTATCTATAATAGGAATGATGTCAGCCTATGCTTTCGCCACTCCACCAGCTATGCCTCATATAGCTATGGCTATTGGTTCTGGTTGGGTAGATACAGGTACAGTATTAAAATATGGACTTTTATTTATGGTTATTTCAATAGCCACATCAGTAATAATAGGTTATCCAATAGCAGCAGCTTTAATGTAGAAAAGGAGAAAATATGAATAAATTAGAAATTGCAAGAAAAGAAATAAATAGAATTGACGGAGAAATAGCTAGATTATTTCAAGAGAGAATGAAACAAGTAGAAGATGTAATAGCTTATAAAATAGAAAATAATATGCAAATATTAGACTCTGGTAGAGAAAAAGAAGTAATAGAAAAAAATTGTAAACTATTAACAGAAAAAAAATTAGAAAAATATTATGTAGACTTATTAGAAAATATGATGAGAATCTCAAGAGAATACCAAAAAGAAATATTGGATAAATTAGAAAAATAGTATATTAAAGAGGGAAAATATGATAGGACCTAAAAAACTTTTTCAAGAATTAAAAAATAAAGAAATAAAAAAATCAGATGAACAATTATTATTGTTTAAAATAGTAAATGAATATGAAGAAAATAGAAATTTATTATATTCTTTACTTACAGGAGAAAAAAATGAAGAGAATATTGAATTAGGAATGGAAGTTCAACCTCATACTAATAGAAAAGAAGAGGGAAATACATATCTTGATTTAGCTCTTGGAAATATAAGGCAAAGAACAAATACAGAATCTGGAATAGAACTAGGAATAAATAAGAAAGAAGATTTTGTATTTTGTGAAGCTAAATGGAAAAGTGATATATCATATGGAGTAAGTAAATGTACTATTAGAAATCAACTTCAAAGAGTTATAGAAACTGCCTTAATATTTCCTAAAAAAGAATTTAAAGGAAATATATATGTTGTATTAATAACTCCTGAATTATATAGAAATAATTATTTTGCTGGAATTAATACAAGACTTTATGCTTATAAATATGATGAGTATAGAAAAAATATAAGAAAAACATTTATAGAAGAATTAAATTTAATTGAAAGTTTAAATAAAATTCCTTTTACTGATGAAAAGAAATGTAAAGATATTATAGAGAAAAACTTAGATAAATTAATTTTAAAGTGGGTAACTTTTGAAGAATTAATAGCTCAAATTCCCAATGATAAAAATAGAATAGAGATAAATAAAGCTTATGAAGAATACAATAGTTAAAAAATAATTAAGAGTTGTTATATACAACTCTTTTTTATATTAAAGAATATGGTATAATATATTAAAATAAACAATAAGGAGAGGCTAAAGTGAAATTTGAAAATTTACAAATAGATGATATATATAGAGGCTCACTTCCTTTTTTCCTAAGTGAAAAAAAAGGGGGAATAATATTTTTAGCCTCATCAAATAAAAATATAGAAGATTATTACTATACTTTAAAAGATATATATAATTATCCTATTCTTACAATAGATGATTTTTATGATGATTTTGATATTTACAACAAAAACTATAATCTTTTAGAAATATTAAAAAATGAAAAAAATTATATAATTCTAATATCTTTACAAGGAATATTGGGAGAATATACAGATAGAGGGGAAGCTCTATCTTTTTCTTGTGGAGATACATTAAGTTTAAAAGATATAGAAAGTAAATTAATCGAGAGTGGATATACAAAAAATTATATTATAGAAAACAAGATGGAATATTCTATAAGAGGAGATATTTTAGATATATATCCATTAAATATGGAAAATCCCATAAGAATTGAATTGTTTGGAGATGAAATAGATAGAATAACAGAATTTGATTCTTATACTCAAAGAAGTATTGGAGAAAAAGATAAAATATTATTGTATATAAACAAAAATAAAAACAAGAATTTTTCTTTTTTTCAATTAGTAGATAAATTTTCTACTACTTTTAATTTTAGATTTATAGAAAATACAGAGATTCTTAAATACAAACTAGAAGAATATATTTTAAAAGACAGAGATAAAGAAGAAAAGTATAGAGAACTTTTTAATATAGCCTTAGAAGAATTTAAACCTATTGAAACAAAGAGATTTGATTTTGACAAAATTAAAAAGTATGAAGATTTAGAAGTTATAAAAAAAGAGAGCAAAAAACAAAAAATCTTAATTCTTTCAGAAGAGAAAAAAAGATATGATGAGATTTTCCAAGGTTGTAAAAATATAGAAATAGAAAAGTATCCTCATTATGAGGGGTTTAAATATAATGATATATTAGTTCTTACAGATAGAGAAATAAAAGGCATAAAAGTCAAGAAAGAAACAGCTAACAAAAGAGGTGTAAGATATAGTGATATTAATCAAATTAGAGTAAATGACTATATTATTCATGAAACTTTTGGGGTAGGAATATATTTAGGAATAGAAACCATTGATGGAAAAGATTATTTAAAAATTCAATATGCTGGAGAGGACAAACTTTATGTCCCTACTGAAAACCTAAATAGAATAGAGAAGTATATCTATGATATGGGAAATACTCCAGAAATTTATAATTTAGGTAGAAGAGGATTCAAAAGAAAAAGAGAAAAATTAGAAGAGGAAATGAAAAAATTTGCTGAAGAGCTTATAAAAATACAAGCTCGTAGACAGGGAAATTATGGATATGCCTTTTCTAAAGATACAGTATGGCAAGAGGAATTTGAAGAGGGATTCCCATATACAGAAACTAAAGACCAATTAGAAGCTATTAAAATGGTAAAAGAGGATATGGAGTCCCCTAGAGTTATGGATAGAATTATCTGTGGTGATGTGGGATATGGTAAGACAGAGGTAGCTATGAGAGCTACTTTTAAGGCTGTGGCTGATGACAAACAAGTATTGATATTAACACCAACCACAGTTTTAGCTGACCAACACTATGAAAGATTTAAAGAAAGATTCCAAAACTATCCAATAAATATAGCTCTTTTAAGTAGAATAAAAACACCTAAAGAGCAAGAGGAGATTTTAAAGAAAATCTATACAGGTGGAGTGGATATTGTAATAGGTACTCACAGACTTTTATCAGATGATGTAAAATTTAATGATTTAGGTTTAGTAATAGTTGACGAGGAACAAAAATTTGGTGTAAAAGCTAAAGAAAAATTAAAGACTATGAAAGAAAATGTAGATTTATTAACTCTTACAGCTACACCAATTCCAAGAACTTTAAATTTAGCTCTTTTAGGAATTAGAGATATATCTATTATAAAGACACCTCCTACAAATAGACTTCCAATAGAAAATATTATTATAGATAGTGATGACAAGAGTATAAAAGAAGCTATAATGAAAGAAATTGGAAGAGAGGGGCAAGTATTTTATATTTATAACTCTGTTTATTCAATGGAATACAAAGAGAAAAAATTGAAAGAGTTACTTCCTCCATATATAAAAATAAAATATATTCATGGTAGAATGTCTCCTCAAAGTATAAAAGAGGTATTACATGAATTTGAAAATGGTGATGTAAATGTATTACTAACTACTACAATAGTAGAAAATGGAATTGATATAGAAAATGCCAATACTATTATTATAGAGGGTATTGAAAAGTTAGGACTTTCTCAAATTTATCAACTTAGAGGTAGAGTAGGAAGAGGAAAGAGAAAAGCTTATTGTTATATAGTAAATGATATAGATAGAAAATATAATAAGAAAACTAAACTTAGAAAAGAAAGTATAGAGAATTTAAAAGGTTTAGGTGGAGGATTTAATCTATCTTTAGAGGATATGAATATTCGTGGAGCTGGAGAGATTTTAGGAGAAAAACAACATGGAGCTTTAGAAACTTTTGGATATAACCTTTATTTAAAACTTTTACAAGAGGAAATGGAAAGACAAAGGGGAGAATACAAAGATAAAGGAGATATTACAATAGACTTCTTAGAAAATGGATATATCCCAGCTACTTATATAGAGGAATTTGAAAAAATCAATATTTATAAAAGGGCTATGGATTTAAAAACAGTTCCAGAGATAGAGGAGCTATTTAGAGAGATAGAAGATAGATTTGGAAAAGCTCCAAAAGAGGTTGCCACACTTTTTGAAAATCTAAAGATAAAAATAAAAGCTTTTGATATTGGTATAAAATCTATTAGTGAAATAGAAAAAAATAAATATACAATGACTTTTACTCCTGAAAGAGTTGATTTTGATAGAATCCTTACAATGATTACTACGGGAAAATGTAAATTAAAAACAAAAAATTCTATTCTTTATGAGAAAAATATAGATGAATTTTTTAATGAATACCAAGAAATAGAGGTATAAAAGAACTTATTAAAATAAAAGAGGTGTAAAATTGAAAGAGTTTTATAAATTGGTGGAAACTTTAAATATTTTAAGAGGTGACAATGGTTGCCCTTGGGATAGAGAGCAAACAAGAGAAAGTTTAAAAGCTCCATTTTTAGAAGAAGTTTACGAAGCATTAGATGTTATGGATAAAGGTGGAGAAGAGTTATGTGGAGAATTAGGAGATGTACTTCTACATATTATTTTTCAAGGTAAAATAGCAGAAGAAAAGGGAGAGTTTACTATTGAGGATATTTGCCAAAAAATAAATGAAAAATTAATTAGAAGACATCCTCATATTTTTGGAAGTGTTGAGGTTGGTAGTGTATCTGATGTAGAAAAAAATTGGGAAGAGATAAAGAAAACAGAGAAAGAACATCAAAATAGAAAATCTGTATTAGATGGAATTCCAAAAGGGTTACCAGCTCTTTTAAAAGCTCAAAAAATTCAAAAGAAAGTTAAAAAATATGGTTTTGATTGGGATAATATAGAAGATGTATATGCCAAAGTTCAAGAGGAGATAAAAGAGGTAGAGGAAGCAGTAAAAGAAAATAATCATGAGCATATTGAAGAGGAAATAGGAGATTTACTTTTTGCTATTACAAATTATGCTAGACATTTAGGGGTAGATTCTTCTGAAGCTCTTAGAAAGACAAATGAGAAATTTGAAAAGAGATTTAGATATATAGAAGAAAACTGTGATATAGAAAATTCAACTCTTGAAGAGATGGATAAATTATGGAATGAAGCGAAAAAAGATAAAAAATTATAAAAAGACTTGACATATGTAAAAAATAAGGTATAACTAAAATATAGGAGTGTATGTAATGAGATTAGATAAGTTTTTAAAAGTTAGTAGAATAATAAAAAGAAGACCTATTGCAAAGGTAGTTGTTGATGGAGGAAAAGCTAAAATCAATGGAAAAGTTGCAAAACCTAGTACAGAAGTAAAAGTAGGAGATATTTTAGAGATAGAATATTATGACAAATATTTTAAATTTGAAATATTAGAAGTTCCTACAGGAAATGTTTCAAAAGATAAAAGTAACGATTTAGTCAGTGTTTTAGAAAGTTCAGGTTTAAAAATAGATTTAAGTAGTGAAGAGGAGATACTAGAATAATGATAATAGAAAGTAATGCAAAGATAAATATAGGACTTAATATCATAGAGAGATTGCCAAATGGTTATCATAATTTAGATATGACAATGGTTCCTATATCTCTTGCAGATAAACTTACTATAGATTTTAAAAATAAAAAAGGAAAGTTAAAAATCACATCTAATATTGAAAGCATTCCTACTGATGAATCTAATATCCTTTATAAAGTCTATAAAAGATTTTATGAGAGATTACAAGTTGAACCAGAGGAAGTGTCAATCTATTTAGAGAAGCATATTCCTCATGAAGCTGGACTTGGTGGAGGAAGTTCAAATGGAGGTTTCTTTCTTCGTGAACTAAATAAATTTCATAATCTACCTTTTACAGATGAAGAACTTATGGATATTGGAAAAAAAGTGGGAGCTGATATACCGTTTTTTATCAAAAATAAGCCTTGTAGAGTGCAAGGAATAGGGGAAAAACTTATTGAGATAGAAAATAATTTAGATTGTGATGTTATACTTATAAAACCAAAATTTGGAGTTTCTACAAAGGAAGCCTATGAAATGTATGGTAAATTAAATAATAAAAAATTTGCCAATATAGATAAGATTGTAGAAGCTTTAAAGGAAAATAATTTAAAAGAAGTCATAACTTACAATGAAAATATGCTAGAACAAGGACTTTTAATAAGCAACAAAAATATTCAAAATTTCAGAGAAAAGAGTTACAAAATGGGGGAAGTAAATCTTTTTATGTCAGGGAGTGGAAGTTGTTATTATATCCTTTGTGAAAAAGAAGTAACCTCTAAATGTATTGATATGCTACTGAAGACTTTTAATGATTGCTATATAATAAAATGCAATTTTTTATAAGTTATATAATACATAATAAGGACGGTGCTAAAATGAAAATTACAGATGTGAGACTAAGAACAGTTAAAGGGGAAGATGAAGCAAAATTAAAAGCTTATGCTGATGTAACATTTGAGGGATGTTTTGTTGTTCATGGGCTAAAAATTATTGATGGACAAAAGGGAATGTTTGTAGCCATGCCTTCAAGAAAAATGCCAGATGGAGAATATAAAGACATAGCTCACCCAATTACATTAGAACTAAGAAAAGCAATAACTGAAACAGTTATAGCTAAATATAATGAAGTTTTAAAAGCTGAGGGAGAAAAAGAGGTAGAAGCAGCTCCTATAGAAGAATAAAATATTTTATAAATAAAAAGTAAAGAAGTTGTTGTAAGATTTACAATAACTTCTTTTTTTATAAGAAAAAAGTTACTACAAATATTATAGTAACTTTTTCCTTTGCGTATTTATTTTAACAGAGATTATTAAGCAATAAATTTATTGTAAATAGTTTCAATAGTCTTTTTAAAGTTGTTGTTATCAACACCAATAATAATATTTATTTCATCTGGACTTTGAGAAATAGTTTTAATATTTATTCCCATATCTCCTACAGCTCCAAAGATTTTTCCAGATATTCCAGGAGTTTTTGCCATATTTCTACCTACAATAGATATAAAACTTATACCATCATTAAACTTGATATTTTCAATATTACAATAATTTTTAATATCTGTTAATAACTCAAAAGCTTTTCCATTCAGAGATTTAGTAGATACTACTACAGAAAAAGTATCTACTCCTGTAGGAACTTGCTCAACATTTAAACCATATTTTTCAAAAATTTCTAAAACTCTTTTTATTGCACCAATTTCATTAGATATTCCATCTTTGTAAAAAGATATTGAAGTGAAATCTTTTCTACCAGCAATCCCTGTAATGATATTTTTCTTATTTTCTTCCAATAATTCACTTCCCTCATTTACAATAAGAGTTCCATTGTTTTCTGGACAATTTGTATTTCTTATATTTATTGGAATATTGGCAATTTTTACAGGATAAACAGCATCAGTATGTAACACATCAGCTCCCATATATGATAATTCTCTTAATTCGTTATAAGTTAATATTTCAATTTGTTTTGGATTTTTAATAATATTAGGGTCAGCCATAAGAATACCTGATACATCAGTCCAGTTTTCATAAAGTTCAGCATCTACACAATTAGCCACAATAGAACCAGTAATATCAGAACCACCCCTTGAAAATAATTTTATATCTCCATTAGGTAGAGAACCATAAAAACCAGGGATAACAGCTTTAGGACATTTGTCAATAGCTGTGATAATAGCCTCCTTAGTTTTTTTCATATTTACTTTTCCATCATATTGAAAGTGAATAATATCTTTGGCATCAATAAAAGAATATCCCAAGTAATCAGCCATAAGTTTAGCTGTCAGATATTCCCCTCTACTTACTAAAAAATCTTCTGGAATATTAGATTTCATTAGTTTTTTTATTTCATCAAATTCTTTATCTAAATCAATAGATAAATTTAAACTATTTTTTATCTCTCTATATCTACTTTCAATAGTTGCCATTATCCAATCATAATTTACTTTATATTTTATATGAGCGTGACAAAGATATAATAAATCTGTAATTTTATTGTCATCTTTAAATCTTTTACCACCAGCAGATACTACAACTATATGCCTTTTTTCATCACTTGAAATAATGTTTTTTATCTTTTTAAACTGATTACTATCAGCTACTGAAGAACCACCAAATTTAGCTACTTTTATCATATAAATTCACCTCAAATTTTATTTCATTTTTCTAATTAAATCTTGCAAAAAAAGCATTTTGCATATTATATTTTTTCAATAAATTATTTATTGTATTAACAGGAATCTCTTTTGTAATATAAATATTATTTCCTATTTTTTTATCAATTATTTCATTTAATTCTTCATTACGATATTTTTCATCAATTCTTAAATAATATTTATTGCAAATTAAAGAATAATCAATAACATAATCTTTTTTAATATATTTCATAGGGTCTTTATTTTTATTGATAATATTTATTAAATCTTGTACTACTGCATTTCCTGTAGGAAGTTTTCCAGCTCCCTGTCCATAGAATTTTAATTCTCCTACTGATTCTCCAACGATTGTTCCTATGTTAAAGTTTTCAGGAATATTTCCCTCAAGAGCAGAAGAATCAAATAAAACAGGCTCAATAACAGGAACAATTTTATCATCTTTAGATACAGTTTTTGCAATAAGTTTTACAGTCAATCCAATAGAATTGAAATAATCTACATCAGATTTTTTTATATTTCTTATTCCAAAAACAGGTATATCATTTTCAGAAAATATATGATTAAAAGCTAATTTTGAACTTATAATTAATTTTCTTAAAATATCAATTCCGTCAATATCATCAGTTGGGTCTTTTTCAGCATATCCCAATTCTTGAGCTTTTTTTAATATTTCATCAAATTCATAACCAAATTTATTCATATTATATAGAATGAAATTAGTAGTTCCATTAAAAATTCCACTTATAGAAGAAATCTCATCAATAGCTTTTACTTTTTTTATTGATTCTATCCAATGAACTCCACCACCTACACTGGCTTCATACAAAAATTTTACCTTATTATCTTCAGCTAATTCTGTAAAATATTTAAGATGTTTAGCAACTACTGCTTTATTAGAAGTAACTACATTTTTTCCACTTTTTAGAGCTGCTTCTATATATTCAAAAGCAGGATTTATTCCCCCCATAACTTCCACAATAGTATCTATACTTGAATCTGTTAAGATATTATAAAATTCTCTTGTCATTATAGGAGAGGTTATTTGTCTGTTGGCTTTTATAAGGATTTTCTCAACAGTAATATCATATTTAAAGTTATCCTTTTGTAAAATTTCATAAACACCACTACCAACAGTTCCAAAACCAAGTAAAGCAATTTTCATTTTTCACCTCTCAAATTTCCGTATTTTAAAGACAAATGTTTTTAATTTAGAGAAAGTATATCAAAAATTTAAAAAAAAGTAAAGAGATTTTATAAAAAAAATTAAGAAAATTCTTTATTTTCAATAGAAAATTTAAAAAAATAAAAAAATATTTGACAAATATAAAAACCTATGGTAAAATCATCTATGTTGTTGGGATGTCGCCAAGCGGTAAGGCAACGGACTTTGACTCCGTTATGCGTTGGTTCGAATCCAGCCATCCCAGCCATTTTATAGCAACCAACTCTCTGAAAAGAGAGTTTTTTTTTATTCATAAATATTTGTTTTAGTTTTGTAGTAATTAGTAAAAGATGATATAATGAAAGTATATAAACTAAAAATAGGAGTGGAGAATGGAAATAAAAGAAACTCTAACAATAGAAGCTAATGAAAATGATAAAGGAAAAAGAATAGATAAGTTTTTAAATGAATTAATAGAAGATGCCACTAGAACATATATTCAAAAAATAATAGATAATGGACTTGTAGAAATTCAGGGAAAAAAAATTACTAAAAGTGGAAACAAATTAAAGGGAACAGAAACTATAATTGTAAATATTCCAGAAGATGAAGTTTTAGATTTAATTCCAGAAGATATTCCATTAAATATAATTTATCAAGATGATGATATCGTAGTAATCAATAAAACTCCAAATATGGTAGTCCACCCAGCCCATGGAAATTATACAGGAACTTTGGTAAATGCTCTTTTATATCATATAAAAGATTTATCAACTATAAATGGTGTTATAAGACCTGGGATAGTTCATAGATTAGATAAAGATACAAGCGGAATCATTGTTGTAGCTAAAAATGATGAAGCTCATGGAAAATTATCAGAGATGTTTAAAGAAAAAACTTTAGAAAAAACTTATGTTTGTATAGCTAAAGGGATTTTTAAAGAAAAAAGTGGAAGAATTGAAACTCTTATTGGTAGAGACCCAAGAGATAGAAAAAAAATGTCTGTGGTAGAGGAAAATGGAAAGATAGCTATTTCTAATTATGAAGTTTTAGATGAAAGTAAAAATCATTCTTTGGTAAAAGTTAGAATAGAAACAGGAAGAACTCATCAAATAAGAGTTCATATGAAGTATTTAAACCACCCTATAATGGGAGATAGTACTTATGGTAGTGGAAATGATGGAGCAGATAGACAGATGTTACATTCATATAGTCTAAAATTTACCCATCCAACAAAAAATATAGAAATGATAGTTATAGCTCCTTTATTAGATGACTTTAAAAAAGTAGCTAAAAGTGTAGGACTAGATATTAGTAAAATTGAAAATAATAATTAAATAAAAGGACTGTTACATTTATAAAGTTGTTAATAAAAAATATTTTTCAATTATGAAAATTTTATTTTTATAACAAAATTTTTGTAACAGTCTTTTTATAATCTTTCTATAATACACTTAAAATTAATTCTTTTAAAAATCCTACCACATCTATACCAAATATAGATTCTAATATCATTTTTACTAAAACAATAGTAGTTACAACTAAAAATATTGGTTTAATAAAAGAAGTCCCTTTACTAACAGCCATCTTAGCTCCTAATGTAGCTCCAAATACCATAATTATTCCTATTGGTATTGAGTAAAAGAAATTTACTTTTCCTAAATAAATAAATAAAAGCATACTAGCTAAATTACTTGTTAAATTTAAAATTTTAGCATTTCCACTAGCATTAGTAAAATCTAATTTAAAGATTTTTATTAGTGCAAAAATTATAAATGAACCTGTACCTGGTCCAAAAAATCCATCATAGAATCCCATTACAAAAGCCATTATTTTTCCTTGACGAATATTAGTTTTATTAAGACCTGTAAAATTATTTTTTTCTCCCATTTTTTTATTAATAAGAGTATATACAAGAACTAATAATAGTAAAACAATAGCTATTGGATATAAATATTTAGAATCTATTAAAACAACAGTTCTAACTCCCATAAGAGCTCCAATAAAAGAAAAAGGAATCATTCTTTTAACCATTTCCTTATTAACTTTACCAGAAGTAGCAAACTTAAGACTACTAGCCACAGTTCCTATACTAGAAGAAACTTTATTAGTTCCTAAAGCAATATGAGCTGGTAATCCAGAAGCCAAGTAAGCTGGAACTGTTATTAATCCTCCTCCACCAGCTATAGCGTCAATAAAGGCAGCTATAAAACAAGCTACTCCTAGAAATAGAAAAGTTCCTACATCAACATTAGTAAAAAATTGTTCAAACATTTATTCCTCCTCTTATGGAAAAAAATTAATTATTATAAAAGAGTATTTTATTAACTCTTTAATTTACAATATATAATATACTACTTAGTAATTATTTTCAAATAAATCTTAAAATTAAAAAAATAATATGGAGAAAATAGAAAATAGTACGATTTTTATCGCACTACTTTCATTAAAAAGGGTATTATAAATGGTTCAATTACTTTTGTAAAAAGAATTTTGCCATTATATTATTTCTAATACTATAATATACTATTCTATTCTTTTTTTCAAATGTTATATAAAAAATACTATAAGTTATAAGATTTTTATTATAACTATTATAAAACATATAAGATTTTTATATTATGGATATCTTAATTGAATTATTTTATATATTTCTCTTGTGTTATAATTTAAAGAAAATCAAAGGAGAAACTTTTATGATAAATGAAAGACAATATATATACACTATCTATAAAGAGAGAAGTTTTTCTAAAGCAGCCAAAAAATTATATATCTCTCAACCAGCTTTGAGTGCCATAGTAAAAAAGGTAGAGAAAAAAATAGGTTATCAACTATTTGATAGGGAAACAATTCCCTTAACTGTTACAAAAGAGGGAGAATATTATATAAAATGTGTTGAGAATATTTTAGAAATAGAAAATAATATGGAGAAATATTTTGAAGATTTAGGGAAATTAGATTCTGGAAATATAGTGATAGGAGCTTCATCATTTTTCTGTGCTTTTATTTTACCAAAAATTATTGAAAAATTTAAAGAAAAATATCCAAAAGTTAATATAGAGGTTATTGAGGGAAATATTAAAGAGTTGAAAGAGGAGTTGGAAAATAATTCAATAGATTTAATATTAGAAGCAGCTATTTCTCAAGATGATGAAAAAATAGTAACATATTTTTATAAGAATGAACATATATTATTGGCTGTTCCAGCTAAATGGGAAATTAATAATAAATTAAAAGATTATAAATTAACATCAGAAGATGTAAGAGCAAAGAAACATTTAGACTTAAATGTAAAAGAGGTTTCTTTAAAAGAATTTAAAGATTTACCTTTTATAACTATGAAAAAAGAACATGATTTATATAATAGAGGTTTAACTCTTTGTAAAAAAGCTGGGTTTATTCCTAAATCTATTTATAAAATTGACCAAATGATGACAGGCTATCATATAGCTTTATTTAATGAAAGTGCTGTTATTTTTATAAGAGATTTATTAATAATTAATGAACAGAGAAGTGAAAATTTAGTTTATTACAAATTAGATTCAGAATTATCAACAAGACCTATATATTTTGTTACTAAAAAAAATAAATATCTATCAAATGTGTGTAAAGAATTTTTAAAAATTGCTTTAGAAAAATAAAAAGGACCTTTAGGGGTCCTTTTTTAAATATTAAAAAATATATATTAAATGATTAGAAAGCTTTAACAACTGAACCATTATAATTTTCTTCAATAAAGTCAGCTACTTTTTCTGATTGTAAAGCTTTTACAAGAGATTTTATTTCAGCTTTATTTAAATCTTTTGTTCTTACAGCTATAATATTAGCATATGGAGATTCTTTACCTTCTATTACCAAAGCGTCTTTAGTAGGATTTAATCCACCTTCCATAGCAAAGTTTCCGTTTATTACAGCGAAATCTATATCAGTTAAAACACGAGGTAATTGAGCAGCCTCTAAAGGTTTAAATTTTAATTTTTTAGGATTTTTAGCTATATCAAACTCTGTTGAATAAAGATTTGTAGGGTCTTTTAAAGTTATAATTCCATTGTTGTGAAGAAGTATTAAAGCTCTTCCTCCATTAGATGGGTCATTAGGTATAGCCACAGTTGCCCCTTTTTTAATATCATCAAGTGAAGAGTATTTTTTAGAGAATAGCCCTAATGGTTCTACATGGACATTTCCAGCATTAGCTAAGTCTAATTTTCTTTCTTCAGCAAATTTTTCTAAATAAGGATAATGTTGGAAGAAGTTAGCGTCTAACTCCCCATCACTTAAAGCTAGGTTAGGAGTTACATAGTCAGTAAACTCTACTATTTTAAGTTCAATTCCCTCTTTTGCTAGTTCAGGTTTAACAACTTCTAATATTTCAGCATGAGGTACAGGAGTTGCTCCTACTTTTAAAGTAGCCCCAAAAGAAGTAGCTCCAAGAGCTAATGAAAGTAATCCAGTTAAAGCAAGTAGTCTAAAGTTTTTTTTCATAAACATCATCTCCTTAAAATTTTTATATAATTAAATATTATCTATTTTTTTTAATTCTATATACTAGATAGTTTCCAAAAGATTGAATAAGTTGAACTAAAATTATAATTACTATTACAGAGTAAATCATAATGTCAGTTTTAAATCTTTGGTATCCAAATCTTATAGCCAAATCTCCAAGTCCACCAGCCCCTATTGTACCAGCCATAGCTGAATATCCAATAAGACTTATAACAGTAACAGTAAGACCATGAATAAGATGAGGTAAAGTTTCAGGAATCATAACCTTAAATATTATAGTGAAGTTACTTGCTCCCATACTAGAACTTGCCTCAATAAGTCCCTTGTCAATTTCACTTAAAGCTCCCTCAACCATTCTAGCTACAAAAGGAGCTGCTGATATTGAAAGAGGTACTATAGCAGCTGTTACACCTATAGTTGTACCAACTATTATTCTTGAAAGTGGAAATACACAAATCATAAGAATAATAAAAGGAAAAGACCTTAAAGTATTGATACATACTTCTAAAAATTTATTTAAAGTTGGTTTTTCTAATATATTTCCTGGTCTAGTTACCACTAGAAGAATACCAATTGGAAATCCTATTAACATAGAAAATATAGTTGAGAAGAATACCATGTATAAAGTCTCTAAAGTTGAAGTAAGAATCATATTAAATACCATCGTATATCACCTCCACAAAAACTCCCTCTTCTTTGAACCAGTTTATAGCATCTTTTTGTTCATCTAAATGTCCAGAAAGTTCTATAAATAAGTGTCCTACTTGCATAGTAGAAAGATTTTCAATAGAACCTCCAATTATACTAAAATCTATATCAAATTTCTTAATAGCTTTTGAAAGTATAGGTTCTTCAGCTATAGAACCAAGGAATTTAAGTTTAATAATACTTTTTCCTTCTCTCTTAACCAATTCAACAGTAGTTTGGTTATCATTTGGAAGATTAGATATAAGTTCTTTTGTTATTTCAGCTTGAGGAGCTGAGAAAATATGGTGAACTCCACCTGTTTCTACTATTTCTCCATTGGCCATTACAGCTACTTTGTTACAAATATCTCTAATAACTTCCATTTGGTGAGTTATCATAACTACAGTAAGTCCAAGTTTCTTTTGTATATTTTTTATAAGTTCAAGAATAGATTTTGTAGTTTTAGGGTCTAAGGCTGAAGTAGCCTCATCTGAAAGTAATATTTCAGGGTTATTAGCCAAGGCTCTAGCTATGGCTACCCTTTGTTTTTGTCCTCCACTTAATTGACTAGGATAAGAATTTTTCTTTTCAGAAAGTTCTACAAGCTCTAAAAGTTCATCTACTCTTTTATCTATATCTTTTTTATTCCAATTAGCTATTTCAAGAGCAAAGGCTATATTTTCTCCCACTGTTCTTGAAGATAAAAGGTTGAAGTGTTGGAATATCATTCCGATTTTCTTTCTTTTTTCAAGTAACTCTTGTTTTCCAAGGGAAACTATATTCACCCCATCTATTATTATCTCTCCACTAGTAGGCTCTTCAAGTCTATTTAAAAGCCTAATAAGAGAAGATTTTCCAGCTCCACTAAGTCCAATTATTCCAAAAATATCTCCTTTACTAATATGTAAATTGACATTTTTTACAGCATGAAGACCATTAGGATATATTTTGTTAGCATTCTTAATATAAATCATTTAACATCCCTCTTTTCTTTGATTGTGTAAAATAAAATTGTAAAAAAAAACTCTAAATTATCTACATCAAGATAACTTAGAGGATATTGCGATTGTTTATTGGTCATCGCCATCTATCTGGAATTAGCACCACACCAAAATAGTAGGTTGCTGAAACATCATAGGGCCAGTCCCTCAGTTTCTCTTGATGGATTATTTTTTTGTTTGAGCTATGATATAATAAAAAAAGATATTTGTCAATAGAAAAATAAAAAAATCTAAAAAAAACTTGAAAAATCAAAAAAATAATGTATGATAATCTTAAAGAGAACAAATTTCAAGTTATTATTGGAGGTAGACTTTGAAAAGAGAAGATTATATAAGTTGGGATGAATATTTCATGGGAGTTGCTCTACTTTCAGGAAAAAGAAGTAAAGACCCAGGAACTCAAGTAGGAGCTTGTATTGTTACTGAGGATAAAAAAATAGTTGGTGTAGGATACAATGGACTTCCTTTAGGTTGTGATGATGATGAACTTCCTTGGGATAGAGAGGGGGATTTTTTAGAAACAAAATATCCTTATGTTTGTCATGCTGAATTAAACGCCATACTTAACAGTACAAAAAATTTAAAAGGTTGTACTTTATATGTAGCTCTTTTCCCATGTAATGAGTGTGCCAAAGCCATAATTCAAAGTGGTATAAAAGAGATAGTATTTTTATCAGAAAAATATAGTGGTACTCCTACAGATATAGCTTCAAAAAAAATGCTTGATATGTCAGGAGTAAAATATAGGAAATTAAAAACAAATAGAAAAACAATAGTTCTAAATTTTGATGAATAGTAATAAAGGGGAGAAATACATAATGAGAAAACTTACAATAAAATGTCCAAACTGTAAAAAAAAGATGAGAATAATCAATAAACCAGCAAAATTTAAATGCCCATCTTGTGGACATATATATAAAGCTACTAGATTTTCTTTAATAGGACATAATATTACAAGCTTTTTTACAGGAATAGTTGATACTGTTAGAGATGCTAAAAATAATATTGTTTACAAATATAATTCAGCTAAGGCTACATACAGATATATGAGCCAACTTAAGAAAAATATGAAAAATGACCCTAATTGGTCAAATTATAGAAATCAACAAAGAGAAGAAAAACAAATGAGAGATGCCAATAAAAAATCTTTTAAAGATTTCTTTAAAAGAAAAAAATAAAACCCAAAAATATTCCTTTTAGGTATAAAATTGATTATATGTTAAAATGAAAATTTTTATAAAAATATTAAATTAATAAAAAAAATAAAAATTTATGGTTATTAAGAAAAACAAAACTCAAAAATATTCCTTTTAGGTATAAAAATTATTATATGTTATAATAAAAAATTTATTATAAAAATATATTTAATAAAATAATATTAAAAAAATCATTTGTTTATATAATAATTTCTTGACTTTTAGAAAAAAACTGATATAATATTTCCATAAAAATTAAAAAGAAAGGAGATAAACATGAAAAGATTTTTAATAGCTAATGTTAACCCCACAGTACCTAGAGTGGATTTGCATTAATGATTTAGTTATCATAGATGCAAATCCTTATTGTGCTGAGGTTTGCATCTATGGCTATTGAAAATAAAATGTTTATTTCGTTATTATAAAGCCATTTAGATGTATTTCTAAATGGCTTTTTGTTTTTTAAGAAAAAGAGGTGAAAGATAGATGTTAAAAGTCCCGAGAATAAAAGGAATAGTAAATATTGATACCCTGAGTAAATAAAATTTTTAAAATATATGGAGGATAATATGGCAACAACAGAAACTTTAATAACTTTTGTGATTTATTTAATATTTTTAATGGCAGTAGGAATTTATTTTTATAAAAAAACTGAAACAGCTGAAGACTATGTTTTAGGTGGTAGAGGAATGGGGTCTTGGGTTACAGCTCTATCAGCTCAAGCTAGTGATATGAGTGGTTGGTTATTGATGGGATTACCAGGAGCTGTGTATATGACAGGTATGAGTCAAACATGGACAGCTATAGGACTTACTTTAGGAACTTATCTAAACTGGAGAATTCTTGCTCCAAAATTGAGAGTTCAAACAGAAGAAACAGATAGTATGACACTACCTAATTTCTTAAGTAAAAAGTTAGGAGATGATACAGGTACTATCAGAATATTCTCAGCTATAGTAATTTTATTTTTCTTTACAATTTACTCATCTTCTGGAATAGTAGCAGCTGGAAAATTATTCTCTAGTATATTAGGAATTGATTATAAATTAGCTGTATTAATAGGAGTTGGAACTATAGTTTTCTATACTTTTATGGGTGGATATTTGGCTTGTTGTTGGACAGACTTTTTCCAAGGAACTTTAATGTTTTTAGCTATTTTAATAGTCCCTGTTCTAGCTTATACTGCTGGTGGAGGAATAGAAAATATACAAGCTATTTCACAGGCTAGAAATATATCTTTAAGTTTATTTCATGGAAGTCGTATTGGAATATTAGGTATTATTTCAGCTTTAGCTTGGGGATTGGGATATTTTGGACAACCACATATTTTGGTTAGATTTATGAGTGTAAAAAATCTATATGAATTAAAAAAAGCTAGAATTATAGCTATGTTATGGGTTATTATTTCTTTAATTGGGGCTGTTGCCATTGGAATTACAGGAATAGGATTATTTGCTGATGTTTCAAAGATGGGTGGAGATTCAGAAAAGGTATTTATTTATATGATTAGTATGTTATTTAATCCTTGGGTAGGAGGGGTTATGTTAGCAGCTATATTATCAGCTATTATGTCTACTATTGACTCTCAACTTTTAGTGTCAGCTTCTACATTATCAGAAGATTTTTATAGATATATTAAAAAAGATGCTTCAGAAAAAGAAATTATGTGGACGGGTAGAATTGGAATAATACTTATTTCAGTTATAGCTACAATAATAGCTATGGATACAAATTCTCAAATCTTATCTATGGTTTCATATGCTTGGGGAGGATTTGGTGGAGCTTTTGGACCAGCTATATTAATGACTTTATATTGTGAAAAATTAAATTGGAAAAGTGTTTTCACAGGAATGTTAGTGGGAGTTCTAGTAATAATTTTTTGGAAATTATCTGGACTAGGAAATTACCTATATGAAATATTACCAGCTTTTGTCTTAAATGGATTAACAGTATATCTATCAGAAAAATTTGTATTTGGAAAAGTTGGTTTACCACAAAAAATATGTTAATTACTGTATAGATTAAAATATAAAGAAGTGATGAATAGAAAATAAAATTATTTATAAATCTATTCATCACTTTTAATTTAATCTAAAAATTAAGTTGCTTATCAATACCCATTAAATTAATCTAAAAGATATAACAACTATCCTATTACTTTTTAAAAACCCTTAATATCTAATCAACACTATTCAAGAGAGAAAAGTCATTATTTCAAAATAAAATACCCTCTAAATTTATACTCCACAACTTCAATAGAATTACTAAAATACTCTAAAAAGTTAATGAAAAACTAAAATATTAGTAAAATTAAAATAATCTAAATAGTCTAATAACAATTCTATTCTCTCTAAAAAACTTCTTAATATCTAATCATTACTATTCGAGAGAAAAATTATTACTTTAAAATAAAGTATCCTCTAAATTTATATCCCCAACTTTAATAGAATTACTAGAAAATTTTAAAAAGTTAGTAAAAAAAAATATTGATTAAATTAAAAAGTTCTAAATAATCTAATAGTTATCCTATTCCTACTTAAAAACTCTTAATATTTAATCACTGTTATTTGAAAGAAAAATTATTGTTATCAAAATAAAATATCCTCTAAATTTATATCCTAACTTCAATAGAACTACTAAAAAGCTCTAAAAAGTTAGTAAAAAATAAAATGTTAATTAAATTAAAAAGTTCTAAATAATCTAATAGTTATCTTATTCCTACTTAAAAACTCTTAATATTTAATCACTGCTATTTGAGAGAAAAATTATCGTTGTCAAAATAAAATATCCTCTAAATTTATACCCCAACTTCAATAGAACTACTAAAAACCTCTAAAAAGTTAAATAAAAAAATTAAATTATGATAATCTTTTTAAATTCTTAATGAAAAATTAAGTTTTTAAGTGTGAAAAAGTTTTAAAATAAATATTAATCTTTAATTATATAAAATTAAATTAATTAGAATATTTTAGATATCTTGTATTATAAAGATTTTTATAACTACTAAAAATTCAAGTAGAAAAATTTATTTAAAATTGATACTAAGAAATGAAAATAAAAATCATATAAAAAATATTGAAAATAAAGAAAAACTTTAAATATATAAAAATAATAAAAAAATATGTTGACATATTTTAATTTCTAAGGTATAATTAATCTTGTCCGTGAGATACGGAACTAAGGACATTAACAACAGAATAGAGATATATGACAAGCAAACAACCATATTTTGGTGTTTAATAACGGTAAGTGTTGATAATTGACCTAGTCAATAAATATAAAGTTTTAATGAAGAGTTTGATCCTGGCTCAGGATGAACGCTGACAGAATGCTTAACACATGCAAGTCTACTTGAATTCACTTCGGTGATAGTAAGGTGGCGGACGGGTGAGTA